>CALPPP020000160.1 GCA_943325485.2 Rickettsia typhi | reverse complement strand
CAGCCAGCCAATTTGCAGCAAGGTGGCCGCAATCGCCACACCCGTGGCAACGTAAATACCTGCTAATTTGAAAGTCACAAAAAACAGGGCGATAGGGAAAAAATCAACAAGAAACTTCATATCAGAGCGGGTCCTTGGGTTCAAACTGCAAGGCAGCCGAGTTCATGCAATAGCGCAGTCCTGTGGGCGCGGGGCCGTCAGGAAAGACATGGCCTAAATGCGCACCGCAGTTGGCGCAAACCGTCTCAGTTCGCACCATGCCGTGGGCGCGGTCCACACGCTCTTCAATCGCCCCAGGCAAAGCGCTTTGGTAGAAGCTGGGCCAACCGCAACCGGAGTCGAACTTGGTGCTGGCATCAAACAACAAGGCGTCGCAACAGATGCAGCTGTAGTTGCCCTTGGCCCAATGGTCTTCGTAGCGGCCGGTGAATGCCCGCTCGGTGGCGGCATGGCGGGTGACTTCAAAGGCCAAAGGTTCAGCGCCTTTGCTGACCAGCAAAGCTCGCCATTCTTCAGGTGTATTGGGGGATGTGGTCATGAGGAGCAACTGATGGCAATGGAGGATGCCCAATCGGGCGGGAAAGCGGCATAGGTTTCAAAACCAGGGTGTTCATCAAACGGCGAACCCAACAAAGTCAGCAAGGTCGACACGCCGCTGAAGTCACCCATTTTCGCTTGTCTGATAGCTTGCTCGCCCAAATGGTTGCGCAAAACAAATTTGGGATTGGTGGCCAGCATTTGTTGGCCAACAACCGATAAGTCATCTGAGCCAAGTCGCTTAAGGTACAAGGCCAACCAAGTCTGCCAAGCCTGGGCTTGCATGAACATGTCCGCCACGGGTTGGAACGCTTGGAGGTCTTGCGATGTGGCATAGGACGCGACCGCATGGCTTAAACGACGCCAAAAAATCGTGACGTCGGTGCGCTCGGGGGTCAGCAACTTAAACACCGCATCGACCAATTCATGGTCCCCTGTTTGGACCTCGTTCAACCCCAGTTTGGCCACCATGCGCTTGTCCAGTTGCAAGGGGTAAGCTGTTTTGAACAGGTCCAGCACGTCCACGCTGGCGTCTTGGTCTTGGATCAGCGGCATCAAGGCTTGGCCCAAGCAATACAAATTCCAAAATGCCACTTGCGGTTGTCGTGCGAAAGCATAGCGACCTTGGTGATCGGAATGGTTGCAAATATGGGCGGGATCGAACCCATCTAAAAACTGAAACGGGCCGTAATCGATGGTGAGGCCCAGCAAACTCATGTTGTCGGTGTTCATCACGCCATGGCAAAAACCCACCGACTGCCAATGCGCCAACAAGGAAGCGGTGCGCAAGACCACCTGCTCCAACATCGCCAAATAACGCTCGGGGCCATCGGTGATGTTGAGCAGGTCGGGAAAATAATGGCGGATGGCGAAATCCGCCAACTGCTTCAATTCAGCCTGACGCCCCAAAGCGGCGAAATGCTCGAAATGGCCAAACCGCAAGAAACTGGGCGCTACACGCGTGACCACCGCAGCGGTTTCAAGCTCTTCACGCAAGACCTTGTCGGGGGAGGCAACAATGGCCAAAGCACGTGTGGTGGGTATGCCCAAACCATGCATGGCTTCGCTGCATAAAAATTCTCGAATGCTCGAGCGCAACACCGCCCGCCCGTCGCCCATACGCGAATAAGGCGTGAGGCCAGCGCCTTTGAGCTGCACTTCTTGGGGGCCAAGGGGGGTGTCGATTTCGCCCAGCCACAAAGCCCGTCCATCACCCAACTGTCCCGCCCACACGCCGAATTGATGGCCGCTGTAAACGCTGGCCAAGGGCTGGCTGCCAGGCAGCACTTCGTTGCCCGCCAAAGCTTGCAGACAGGTATTGGATTGCCACCAATCGTCAGGCAGGCCCAAACTGCGGGCCAAGCTATCGCTGCGAGCTACCCACTGCACTTCGCGCAATGGCGCAGCATTCACCTGCGTATAAAAGGCGTTGCCCAAAGTGGCGAATCGGTTGCGCCAAACAAGGGTAGATAAAGGGTCAGCCAAAGATTGCATGGGGAGATTGTGCACAATACGCCCCAACCATCAACAGCACGGGGCGATGACCCCAGGAGAATGTCCATGCTAGGACTGATGCAACAACAAGCTTTGTCTGTCGGCTCTTTGATTGATTTCGCGGAAAAACACCATGGCGATGTGGAAATCGTGTCGCGTCGCATCGAGGGCGATATTCACCGCAGCACTTGGGCCACCATTGCACAGCGCTCACGCCAAGTCGCCAATGCTTTGGACCAATGGAAGATTGGCCAAGGCGCCAGAGTGGCAACCTTGGCGTGGAACGGCTATCGGCATCTGGAGTTGTATTTCGGGGTGAGCAGCAGTGGGCGTGTCATCCATACTCTCAACCCCCGCTTGCATCCGGATCAAATTGTGTGGATTGCCAACCATGCCGAAGACGAGGTGATGTGCTTTGACATGACCTTCTTGCCGATTGCCAAACAAATTCATGAGCGATGCACCACGGTAAAGCATTGGGTGGCCTTGTGCGACGCCGACAAACTCCCCTCTGACAGCGGCATCCCTGGCTTGGTCAGCTATGAAAGCTGGATGAGCCAACAGTCCAGCAACTACGCATGGCCCACTTTGGATGAAAACTCGGCCTCCTGCATGTGCTACACCAGTGGCACCACGGGCAATCCCAAGGCGGCGCTTTACAGCCACCGCTCCACCGTCCTTCACGCTTACGCCTGTGCCTTGCCCGATGTGATGTGTCTGTCTGCGCGAGATTCGATTTTGCCGGTGGTACCCATGTTCCACGTCAGCGCTTGGGGCATCCCTTACAGCGCGGCCATGGTAGGCGCCAAATTGGTCTTCCCAGGTGCGGCGCTGGACGGCAAATCCATTTATGAATTGCTAGAGAATGAAAAAGTGACTTTGGCGGCTGGTGTGCCCACGGTGTGGCAAATGCTCTTGGGCCACCTGAGCGCCAATAACTTGCGCTTCACGCATTTAAAACGCACGGTGATTGGCGGCTCAGCCTGCCCACCCGCCATGATCCACGCCTTCAACGACCAATATGGTGTGGAAGTGCTGCACGCTTGGGGCATGACCGAGCTCAGCCCCTTGGGCACCTTGTGCACCTTGAAAATCAAGCACCTTGATTTGCCTGAAGACGAAAAAATGAAAATTCGCTTGAAGCAAGGGCGGGCGATTTTTGGCATTGATTTCAAAATCGTGGACGACAGCGGCAAAGAACAAGCCCACGACGGCAAAGCCTATGGCGATTTGTTGGTCAAAGGGCCTTGGGTTATCAAAGAATATTTCAAGCAAGAGGGTGCCTCGCCTTTGGTCGACGGCTGGTTTCCCACGGGCGATGTGGCGACCGTCGACGCCGATGGCTATATGCAAATCACCGACCGCAGCAAAGACGTCATCAAGTCGGGCGGCGAATGGATCAGCTCCATCGATGTGGAAAACATCGCCATGGCCCACCCCAGCGTTTTGATGGCGGCTTGCATTGGCATGGCACACCCCAAATGGGATGAGCGACCTATCGTGGTGGTGGTGCGCAAGCCTGGCGCATCATTGGAGCGTGAAGAATTGCTGAAGTTTTACGAGGGGAAAATTGCCAAATGGCAAATTCCCGATGACGCTGTCTTTGTCGAATCTATACCCATAGGTGCAACAGGGAAAATGCTCAAGACCAAATTGCGTGAAATGTTGAGTACTTATCAACTGCCATCCTAGGATATTCCCTAGCCGAGTAAACCCCTGTTTGCGATTACGCTAATGGGTATTGAAATCAGGAGAATTGAATGGCATCGAATAAAACTTGGCTGGCTTTGGCACTGACCAGCATCTTGTCTTTGAATGCGTATGCCCAAAAGGGCGAGACCGTCAAGATCGCTTGGATTGACCCCTTGTCTGGCCTGATGGCTCCTGTTGGTTCAAACCAGTTGAAAACCCTGCAGTACCTTGCCGAGGAAACCAACAAAGGTAACCCTGCTGGCGTGAAGTTTGAAATCATTGGTTTGGACAACAAACTCAGCCCTGCTGAAAGTTTGAACCAACTCAAGTCCGCCATGGACCAAGGTGTGCGTTACATCACCCAAGGCAATGGCTCATCGGTGGCCGGTGCTT
>CALPPP020000159.1 GCA_943325485.2 Rickettsia typhi | reverse complement strand
TACGGTGTGCGCGAATTTGGCATGGCCGCCATCATGAACGGCATCACGCTGCATGGCGGCTTCATCCCCTACGGCGGCACCTTCCTCACCTTCAGCGACTATTCGCGCAACGCCATCCGCATGGCCGCCCTCATGAAGCAGCGCGTGGTGCATGTGTTCACCCACGACTCCATCGGTTTGGGCGAAGACGGCCCGACGCATCAGTCCATCGAACATGCCGCATCGCTGCGTCTCATCCCTGGCTTGGACGTGTGGCGACCCGCCGATACCGCAGAAACCACGGTTGCGTGGGCGGTGGCTTTGCAAAACGACAACCGCCCCACCGCCTTGTTGCTGAGCCGCCAAAACCTCCCCTACCTGCCCAAAGGCAGCAGCGCAGCCAAAGATGCCAGCGGCTTGGACGCCATCAACAAAGGCGCCTATGTGTTGGCCGAACCCTCAGAAGTGGGCATGAACAAAAAGCCCCAAGCGGTCATCATCGCCACCGGCTCTGAAGTGCAACTCGCCATGAAGGCGCAAGCCTTGTTGGCCGAACACAAAGTGGCGGTGCGCGTGGTCTCCATGCCCAGCACCACCACCTTTGACCGCCAAAGTGTGGCCTACAAGTCCGCCGTGTTGCCCAAAGGTATTCCCCGCATCGCGGTGGAAATGGGCTCCACCGACGGCTGGTGGAAATACGGCGTGGCCGCCGTGGTCGGCATCGACACCTACGGCGAAAGCGCCCCCGCGCCCGTGCTGTTCGAGCACTTTGGCTTCACGCCGCGCAACGTGGCTGACACGGTGTTGAAAGTGCTGCAGTCGCACTGATGTTTTGGGCTTGCTGCCGCCGTGCAGCAAGCGTTCCCCTCATTGAAACTTGAAATAAGAGAGAGCAATCATGGCCATCAAAGTAGGCATCAACGGATTTGGACGCATCGGTCGCATGGTGTTTCGCGCCGCCGTGCAAAACTTCAACGACATTGAAATCGTCGGCATCAACGACTTGCTGGAACCCGACTACCTAGCCTATATGCTCAAGTACGACAGCGTGCATGGCCGCTTCAAGGGCGATGTGTCGGTCGACGGCAACAACCTCATCGTCAACGGCAAAAAAATCCGTCTGACCCAAGAGCGCGACCCCGCCGCTTTGAAATGGAACGAGGTGCATGCCGATGTGGTGATCGAAGCCACGGGCTTGTTTTTGGACAAAGCCACCGCTGAAAAGCACCTGGCCGCTGGCGCGAAAAAAGTGCTGCTCTCCGCACCTTCCAAAGACGACACGCCGATGTTTGTGTACGGCGTCAATCACGCCACTTATGCCGGCCAAACCATCGTCTCCAACGCTTCTTGCACCACCAACTGCTTGGCACCCGTGGCCAAGGTGTTGAATGACAAATGGGGCATCAAGCGCGGTTTGATGACCACGGTGCACGCGGCCACCGCCACCCAAAAAACCGTCGACGGCCCGTCCAACAAAGACTGGCGCGGCGGACGCGGCATTTTGGAAAACATCATCCCCTCCAGCACGGGTGCGGCCAAAGCCGTGGGCGTGGTCATCCCCGCCTTGAACAAAAAACTCACGGGCATGTCGTTCCGCGTGCCCACCTCGGACGTGTCGGTGGTGGACTTGACCGTCGAGTTGGAAAAGCCCGCCAGCTACGCCGAGATTTGCGCCGAAATGAAAGCGCAAAGCCAGGGCGCTTTGAAAGGCGTGTTGGGTTACACCGAAGACAAAGTGGTGGCCAGCGACTTCCGTGGCGAGCCCTGCACATCCGTGTTTGACGCCGATGCTGGCATCGCCTTGGACAGCACTTTCGTCAAAGTTGTCTCTTGGTATGACAACGAATGGGGCTACTCCAACAAGTGCTTGGAGATGGTGCGCGTTATCGCCAAGTGAGCTTGCCCACCTTTGACGATGTGCAAGCAGCTGCCAAGCGGCTTGCTGGCGTGGCGCACCGCACACCGGTGCTGCAGTCGTCAACCCTTAACCGCCAATTGGGCGCCGAGGTGTTCTTCAAATGCGAAAACTTTCAGCGCATGGGCGCTTTCAAGTTTCGTGGTGCGTTCAATGCACTCGCGCAATTCAGCCCCGCACAGCGACAAGCGGGGGTGGTGACGTACTCCTCCGGCAACCACGCCCAAGCCATCGCTTTGTCCGCGCAAATTCTTGGCATGCCTTCCACCATCGTCATGCCCCACGATGCAGCGCCGCTGAAGTTGGCCGCCACCTTGGGCTATGGCGCAAAGGTGGTGCATTACGACCGTTACAACGAAGACGCCCATGCCATCGCCCTAGGCTTTTGTGAACGTGAGGGCATGGTGTTTATCCCGCCCTTCGACCATGCGCATGTGCTGAGCGGCCAAGGCACTGCAGCGCTGGAGCTGCTGCAAGACACCGGCCCTTTGGACAGCTTGTGGGTGTGTTTGGGCGGTGGTGGTTTGCTCAGCGGCAGTTTGCTGTCAGCCCATGCTTTGTCGCCCGATTGCGCGGTGTTTGGCGTGGAACCCGAGGCGGGTAACGATGTGCAGCAGTCGCTCGCCATAGGCGAGCGGGTGCGCATTGCCACGCCCCAAACCATTGCCGATGGTGCGCAGTCGCCGCAGGTCGGCGCCATCACCTTTGAGATCATCCGTCGTCTGGTCAAAGCGGTGCATACGGTGAGCGATGCGCAGTTGGTGGCGTGCATGCGTTGGTATGCCGAGCGCATGAAATTGGTGGTCGAGCCCACCGGCTGCTTGTCCTTGGCAGCGCTCTTGCAGTCCGCGCCTGAGGTGCGGGGTCAACGCATCGGCGTCATCATCAGTGGGGGCAATATCGACAGCCAACGCATGGCGCAACTCTTGAACAGCTAACATCTTGGCTCTATGTCTTCCGTGATCGAACATTTCCAAGCGCTCATCAGCCAAGCGGCTGCCAGCAAGCAGACGCTGCGCATCCAAGGCGGCAACAGCAAACACTTTTACGGCCAAGCTGCTCACAGCACCAACGTTTTGGACACCCGTGCCCACAGTGGCATCGTCAGTTACGAGCCCAGCGAATTGGTGGTCACCGTGCGTGCGGGCACGCCTTTGGCCGAGCTGGAAGCGGTGCTCAACGCGCAAGGCCAATGCTTGGCGTTTGAGCCGCCGCATTTTTCTGTCGATGGCCAAAGTCACGCCACCGTGGGCGGCATGGTGGCCTGTGGTTTGACGGGTCCGGCCCGGGCCAATGTCGGCGGTGTGCGCGACCATGTGCTGGGCGTGCAAATGCTCAACGGCCTTGGCGAGTGGTTGACCTTTGGTGGCCAAGTGATGAAAAACGTCGCCGGTTACGACGTGTCGCGTGTGCTGGCGGGCAGCATGGGCACCTTGGGTGTGATCACCGATGTGTCGCTGAAAGTGCTGCCCCAAGCACCTGCCGAAGCCACCTTGGTGTGCCATCTGCCGCAAGACAAAGCCTTGGCGGTGTTGCAGCGTTGGGGCGCACAACCCCTGCCCTTGAGTGCCAGTTGCTGGGTGCATGACACCACGGCACAACCCGCACAAGACCTGCTCTTTGTGCGCTTGCGTGGCGCGGTGGCGGCGGTTGAATCCGCCGTGCCGCGCATGTGTGCCGATGTGGTCGCCTTGGGCGGGCAGGCTGTTGCCATGGACCCAACGCAGGCCAAGGCCGATTGGTCTGCTTGCCGCGATCAACGCTTGCCCTTCTTCACACCCCCTGCACCCGACTTGGCGCTGTGGCGCTTGAGCGTGCCCCAAACCGCGCCGGTTTTGCCACTGCCCTATGCGCCGCTGATCGAATGGCACGGAGCCTTGCGCTGGCTGTGGGCGCCGTTGTCGGCAGCGGCTGAGTTGCGCGGTGTGGCGGCCCAAGCCGGTGGCCACGCCACCCTGTTTCGCGCCCCCCTGCAAGCCCCAAGCGAGATGCCCCCCGTGTTCTCGCCCTTGCCTGCGGTGCAGCAACGCATTCAACGCCAACTGCAACACCAATTTGACCCGCACGGTGTGTTCAACACCGGCCGACTGGGCCTGAGCTGACCACCATGCAAACCAACCTCGCCCCCGAATTTCAAAACCCCGCCGACGGCCAAGAGGCCGAGGCGATTTTGCGCAAATGTGTGCACTGCGGTTTTTGCACCGCCACCTGCCCGACCTATCAACTGTTGGGTGACGAGTT
>CALPPP020000158.1 GCA_943325485.2 Rickettsia typhi | reverse complement strand
ACAGGTTCAGCGTCTCCAAAGCTTGGCGCTTGCGGGTTTCGACCACCGCATCGGGGTCATGGGTTTGGCCACCCAACACCGCTGCGCTGGCGCGGTAAAGGTCTTCCAGCAACTTGCCTTTCCACGCATTCCACACCTTGGGACTGGTGCCGCGAATATCGGCTACCGTCAGCAAATACAGCGCACGCAAATAGCGTTCGTTGCCCACACGTTTTGCAAACGCTTGAATGACCTCTGGGTCGCTCAAATCTTCCTTTTGCGCCACACGGCTCATGGTCAGATGTTCACGCACCAAAAAAGCAATCAACTGTGCATCGTCTTTGGACACTGCATGCTGACGGCAAAAAACACGCACCTCTTTTTCACCCAAATCGGAGTGATCGCCGCCACGTCCTTTGGCGATGTCGTGAAACAGTGCGCCGACATACAAAATCCACGGCTGCTCCCAACCCGCAGCCAGTTGAGAGCAAAACGGGTACTCATGGGCGTGTTCGACGATGAAAAACCGACGTACATTGCGCAGCACCATCAAGATATGTTGGTCCACCGTGTAGACGTGAAACAGGTCATGCTGCATTTGACCGACGATGCGCCTGAACACCCACAAATACCGCCCTAACACCGAGGTCTGGTTCATCAAACGCAAAGCATGTGTAATGCCTTGCGGTGTTTTGAGGATGCGCATGAACATCTCGCGGTTGGTGGGATCGCTGCGAAACGCCGCATCCATCAAACCCCGAGCGTTGTACAGCGCCCGGAGTGTTCGGGCTGAAAAACCTTTGATTCCAACCGTTTCTTGGTAGAGCAAAAAGGTTTGCAAAATCGCCTCGGGATGTCGTTGGTAGACACCGTCATCCACCACATCGAGCATGCCCGACTTGTCAGCAAAAAAAGCATTCAATGGCCTAGGCGGGTGGGCGGTGGCCTGCTCAAACAACCACTCCTGCATGTTCAAGTGAACAATTTGGTTCAGTTGTGTCACCGCCTTGGCTGCCCAGTAGTAATGCTTCATCAGCGCTTCGCTGGCACGTCGGGCGTGGCGTTGTTCGCCCTCAGGCGGCGCCAGACCCAGGTCTTGCGACACCGAGGTTTGCAAATCGAACACCAAGCGGTCTTCGCGCCGTTGGGCAATGTAGTGCAAGCGCCAGCGGATCAGTGACAGCAAGTCTTCATTGCGCTGCAACTGGCGCAACTCCAAGGGTGTGACCATTTGGTGCAGGCCCAAATCTTTCCAAGATTCGCCTAAGCCGCTGGCTTTGGATAACCACAACAGCATTTGCAGGTCCCGCAAACCGCCAGGGGACTCTTTGCAATTGGGCTCTAGCGAATAGGGCGTGTTGGCAAACTTGGTATGGCGCTGCTGCATCTCCAAGGTTTTGCCAGTGAAAAAGGCACGCGGGTCTAAGTGCTTGTGGAAGCCTTGGCTGAAGGCCTGAAACAGTGCCTCATCGCCGCCAATGCGTCTGGCTTCCAACATGGAGGTTTGTACCGTGATATCTTGCGCAGCCTCGGCGATGCACTCTTGCAAATTGCGAACACTGGAGCCAATTTCCAGCCCTGCGTCCCAACAGCTGCCAATGAAACGCTCAATGGCTGTCTGCAAATCGGGGTTGTCCTGGGGTGACAGGCCATCGGGCAGCAGCACCAAGACGTCGACATCGGAATAGGGGAACAAAGCTTGCCGACCATAGCCACCGACCGCCACCAAGCATGCTTGCTCTGGCATATCAGCCAGTCGCCACAAACCCAACAAACTGTCGTCGCACAACAGGCTAAGTTGACGCAAATGTTTTCGCACCTGAGAAGCGCGGGGCAGACTTTGTGCATTGGCGCAAGCCAACAACAAGGCTTGCTTGCGTTGCTTGAAATCGGCAGCGGGCAAGCTCACTGCGCTTTAGCAAGAAGTGGTGGTCACAAACGAGGGCAAGGGCGGACTGCCCGCTGACAGGGTCAGCACTTCATAACCTGTTGGGGTGACCAACACCGTGTGCTCCCATTGCGCTGATAAGGAATGGTCACGGGTGACGATGGTCCAGCCGTCACCGGTTTCGCGTATGTCTTTTTTACCCGCATTCACCATGGGCTCGATGGTGAAGGTCATGCCAGCTCGCAATTCTTCCAAGGTCCCGGGCTTGCCGTAGTGCAGCACCTGGGGTTCTTCATGGAACACCTGCCCAATGCCATGACCGCAAAACTCACGAACAATGGAGAAACCCAGCCCTTCAGCAAACAGTTGAATGGCATGACCAATGTCGCCCAAGCGAGCGCCGGGTTTGACCTTGACGATGCCATGCCACATGGCCTCGTAGGTCATGGCGCACAAGCGCTTGGCGGCAATCGAGCCTTCGCCCACCACAAACATGCGGCTGGTGTCGCCATGCCAACCGTTTTTGATCACGGTGATGTCGATGTTGACGATATCGCCCTTTTTCAAAGCCTTGTCATTGGGAATGCCGTGACAGACTTGGTGGTTGATAGAGGTGCAAATCGACTTGGGATAGGGGTTGTAGCCATTGGGCGCATAGTTCAAAGGCGCGGGAATGGCTTGCTGGACTTGGGTGATGTAGTCATGGGCCAATTTGTCCAAGGCGTTGGTGGTGATGCCCGCTTGCACATGGGGCGTCAGGAAATCCAGCACTTCCGAGGCCAAACGCCCTGCCAAGCGCATACCTGCGATACCTTGTTCGTCTTTGATGGAGATGGTCATGCCTAAATTATCTCAGGCTCTGCACCTAGGGTCGGAGCCCTTCGGGCGTGCCAGTAAAATCAGAGTCTGGCACTTGCCAATTCTTCCCCACCGCCCCCCTCCAACAGGCTTGCCCGTGACCGTTCAGATCAGTACTTTTCAAGGCGGTGAAGCCTTCAGTCCCTTCAAAATCCAACGCTTGCTGCAAACTTTGCAACTTGCTGTCCCTTCGCTCAGCGCGTTGATCGCAAAAGAGGTTTTTTGGGTGGCCACGCCCAAGGCTTTGGGTGCCAAAGACACAGCCCGCATGGCGCAGTTGCTTGATGCCCAAGCAGCACCAACTGCGTTAGCAAGTTCTGATGTGCCGGTGTGTTGGGTGTCACCCCGCTTGGGAACCGTGTCGCCTTGGGCTTCCAAAGCCAGCGACATTGCCCGCAACTGCGGCTTGGCGGTGCAACGCATAGAGCGCCTGATTGAATACCGCTTTCAAGCCAGACAGGCTTTGACTCCAGCGCAAACCAGCGCATTGCATGCCCAGTTGCACGATCGCATGACCGAGACGGTGTGGACCGATGCCCAGCAAGCCCATGCACTGTTCCAACCGCTGCCCGCCCAAGCGCTGAGCCATGTGGACATACAAGCGCGAGGCCGCCAAGCCTTGGTTCAAGCCAATGCCGATTGGGGTTTGGCCTTGGCAGACGATGAAATCGACTATTTGCTAGACGCCTTTGGCAAGCTCGGGCGCAACCCCAGCGACGCCGAGTTGATGATGTTTGCTCAGGCCAACAGCGAGCACTGTCGCCACAAGATTTTCAACGCCAGCTTCAGCATCGATGGCCAAGCGCAAAGCCACAGCCTGTTTGGCATGATCCGCCACACCCACGCCACCTCGCCGCAGCACACCGTGGTAGCTTATTCGGACAACGCGGCCATCATGAAGGGCCACACGGTTGAAAAGTTTGCCGCGCCCTTGACGGGATTCATGCCGCGCTACGACAAATCGCAAGGCGTACAACATATTTTGATGAAGGTGGAAACCCACAACCACCCCACGGCCATCTCGCCGTTTCCTGGGGCGGCTACTGGAGCGGGCGGTGAAATCCGCGACGAAGGTGCAACAGGACGCGGTGCCAAACCCAAGGCGGGATTGACGGGTTTCAGTGTCTCCAAACTGTGGGGCAGCAAAGTGGGCCAACCCGCTCACATGGCCAGCGCCTTGGCCATCATGACCGAGGGTCCTTTGGGCGGTGCGGCTTTCAACAACGAGTTTGGCCGGCCCAATTTGCTGGGCTATTTCCGCGAGTACGAGCAGGTGGTCGATGGCGTGCAACGCGGCTACCACAAGCCCATCATGATCGCCGGTGGATTGGGCGTGGTGCAGCGCGAACTCACGCGCAAAATCGAATTTCCCCCAGGGACTTTATTGATTCAATTGGGTGGCCCTGGGATGCGCATT
>CALPPP020000157.1 GCA_943325485.2 Rickettsia typhi | reverse complement strand
GCCGCAACGACCTGAGCACTGAAGCATCGGCTCAAATATTGAAAAACCTGTGCGCAAATTTAGGCGAAAAAGTCAAATGCAGCCGCCAAGCCCAGCGCATGACGGTAGATGTCAAAGGCGTCAGCCCCCAAGCACTGGCGCAGGCTTGGACGCAAGCGCGTAGCCAAGCACAGGCGGTCTTACTCGAAACAAATTTACAACGACAAGGTGAGGCATGGGATGGTCAATGGCTTTGGACCCTGCCCGAGGGCAAGCCATGAAAACAAGTCGTTGGGCTGGCGTGGGTATGGTGCTGGGCGCTTTGACTGCCTTGGTGTGGCAAGCGCCGGCAAGCTGGCTGGCTAGCAGTGTGCAAGCCTTGAGCCAAGAGCGGGTGCAACTGCGCCAGCCACAAGGCACGGTGTGGCACGGCAGCGCCCAATGGGTGTTGGCCAGCGGCGCGGGCAGCCAAGACGCTTTGGCCTTGCCGCAACGCCTGTCGTGGCGACTGCAGCCCCAAGCTGATGCCAGTCTGCGCTTAGAACTGTCATTGCCATGCTGTACACCCGAGCCTTTGCAGCTAAGCCTTCGCCCCACATGGACAGGCCTTACGCTGGCGTTTGGCAATGGCAGCAGCCAGTGGCCGTTGGCATGGTTAGGAGGCTTGGGCGCGCCATGGAACACCTTGGGATTGGAGGGGCAAGTCCGCCTAACGACACAGTCTTTGCAACTGCAGTGGCAGTCAGGGGCTTGGCAACTGCAAGGTCAGGCGCAGCTGCAACTGCAGTCAGTCGCTTCGCGTTTGTCGACCTTGCGCCCCTTGGGCAGCTATGCCTTGGACTTGCAAGGCGGGCAGACGGCGCGTGTTCAACTCAGCACTTTGAGCGGCGAGCTGCGCTTGAGTGGGCAAGGCGAGTGGCGAGCCCAAGGTTTGCACTTTGAAGGACAGGGCCAAGCAAGCACTGGCAGCGAGGCGGCACTGGCCAATTTGCTCGGTGTGCTGGGCCAACGGCAAGGAAATACAACGGTATTGCGATGGGGATGACCATGTTGAAGTTCAAACGACACGCACTGAGCCTTTTCGCGCTCAGCGCATTGCTGGCGACCACGCCCCATCTGCTGGCGCAAACCAACCGAGCCAGCGCACCCATCACGCTGAATTTTGTCAACGCCGATATCGAATCGGTGGCACGGGCTTTGGCCTCTCTCACCAAACGCAGCTTGGTGGTCGACCCGCGTGTGAAAGGCACCATCAACCTGTCCACCGACAAACCCGTGGCGCCCGATGTGGCGTGGAACCAGTTTTTGGCGGTGCTGCGCTTGCAAGGTTTTGCCATGATCGAAACCCAAGGGCTGTACAAAATCCTGCCCGAGGCCGAGGCCAAATTGCAAGGTGGATTGGTGGCGGTGGTGCCAGCGGGTACCGCACCCAATAACGCCCAAGTGATGACGCAAATCTTCAAGCTCACCCATGAAAATGCCAATAACTTGGTGACTGTGTTGCGCCCCTTGATCAGCCCCAACAACACCATCAATGTGACACCCGGCTCCAACGCCTTGGTCATCACCGATTACGCTGACAACTTGCAACGCTTGGGCCGCATCATTGCTTCGCTGGATGTATCTAACGCCACCGACCTCGAGGTGATTCCCCTGCAACATGCGATTGCCAACGACATGGTCGCGCTGCTGACCCGCCTGACCGACAGCACCGCCGCAGCCGCTGGGGCGGCCGGCCAAGGGCAAAGCGACACCGCTTACAAAACCACCATCTTGGCCGAGACCCGCAGCAACGCCATCATCATTCGCTCGGCCAACCCCGCCAAGCAAGCGCAAATTCGCAGCTTGGTCGAAAAATTAGACCGCCCAGGCAGTGAGCTGGCCAGCGGCAACATCCATGTGGTGTATTTGAAAAATGCGGATGCCACCAAACTGGCCAACACCTTGCGCGCAGCCGTGGCAGGCACGGGTGGAGGCGGGGGGGCAGGGGCTGCTGCACCTGCGGCGGCACCCACAGCGACCTCGGGCAGCACCCCGGGCGGCGGCGCCACGCTGAACATGCCCACCACTGGGGGGCAAATCCAAGCCGATACCGCAACCAACTCGCTCATCATCACTGCGCCAGAACCGCAGTACCGCCAACTGCGGGCTGTGATTGATTCACTGGACCAACGCCGGGCCCAAGTTTTGGTGGAGAGCCTGATTGTGGAAGTCGACTCGGCCAAAGAATCCCAGTTTGGCATTCAGTGGCAAAACTTGGTGGGCGGCGCCAACAGCACGGTGGGCATTTTGGGGACCAATTTCGCCACCAGCAATTTGCTCAACTTGGCGATCAACGGCGCCGATGGCAAGGCGCTGCCCGGCCAAGGCCTGAATGTGGGTACGGCGCGCAATGTCAACGGCAAATACATCATGACCTCGCTGGCGAATTTTTTGCAAACCAATGGGGGCAGCAATATCTTGTCGCGTCCCTCCCTGCTGACTTTGGACAATGAAGAGGCCAAGATCGTGGTGGGTCAAAACGTGCCTTTTGTCACCGGCCAGTACACCAACAACAACAGCAGCAACGGCGCGGTCAACCCGTTTCAGACAGTTGAGCGCAAAGACGTGGGGCTGACGCTCAAAGTCAAGCCGCAAATCAGCGACACCGGCATGGTCAAGCTGACCATCTTCCAAGAAGTCTCTAGCGTCGACACTTCGAAAAAGCTCACTGACGGCTTGATCACCAACAAGCGTTCCATCGAGTCCAATATCTTGGTCGAAGACGGCACCGTGGTCGTGCTGGGCGGTTTGCTCTCTGACAGCTACCAGGACAGTCGCCAACAAGTGCCAGGCTTGGGCGACATCCCGTTCTTTGGCGCTTTGTTTCGTAATGAAACCCGCAATCGCAGCAAAACCAATTTGATGGTGTTTTTGCGCCCCGTGGTGGTACGCGACGATGCCAGCGCCGAGGTGCTCTCCAATGGTCGCTACCAGTTCATGCAAGGCCTGCAAAAAGACGCCAGCAAAGAGTCCACCGGCGTGCTGCCCGTGCCCAGCGACGTGACCCTGCCGTCCCTGCCGGCCCTGACGGGAACGCCACCCGCAGCGCCTGCCACGCCGCCTGCACAGCCCTGAAGCGCCATGCGTCACCCCCTGCCCTACGCTTTCGCCCGCACCCACCAGCTGCTGCTGGAGGACGACGGGCGTGGCCTCACACTGTGGCACCACGAGCAGCCACACGCCGGGGCGTGGAGCGAGGTATTGCGCGTACATGCGGTAGACCACTTTCAGCAGCTTGATAGCCAAAGCTTGGCGCAGCGCATCAGCGCCAGCTATGCGGGCGCAGAGTCGAGTGCCGCCATGGTCATGAGCGAGGTAGAAGGCGAGGCCGATTTGGCTCGCATGATGCAAGAGTTGCCGGCAGTTGAAGATTTGTTAGAGGCCTCGGCCGATGCACCCATCATCCGCATGCTCAATGCTTTGCTGATGCAAGCTGCCCGCGACGGCGCCAGCGATATCCACATAGAGCCCTATGAGCGCCACTCCAGTGTGCGCTTTCGCATCGACGGCACTTTGCGCGAAGTGGTACAGCCCAACCGCGCCCTGCACGCCGCCCTGATTTCGCGTTTGAAGATCATGGCCGACTTGGACATCGCCGAGAAACGCTTGCCGCAAGATGGGCGCATCTCTTTGCGCTTGGGGCAACGCGCCATCGATGTGCGTGTCTCCACTTTGCCCGGTGCGCATGGCGAGCGCGCCGTGCTACGCTTGCTGGACAAGTCGCAAAGCCGTCTGACACTGGCCTCGGTTGGGATGCAAGGCCCAACCCTGCAACGCTTTGAGCAGCTCATTGCCCAGCCGCATGGCATTGTGCTGGTGACGGGGCCGACAGGCTCGGGCAAAACCACCACGCTTTACGCCGCTTTGCAGCAGCTTGATGCGGCGCATTTCAACATCATGACGGTGGAAGACCCCATCGAATACGAATTAAGCGGCATTGGCCAAACCCAGGTGAACCCCAAAATCGATTTGGACTTTGCCAAAGCGCTGCGGGCTATCCTGCGCCAAGACCCCGACATCATCATGATCGGTGAAATACGCGACAAAGAGACCGCGCAAATCGCCATCCAAGCTTCACTCACAGGCCACTTGGTGCTGGCCACCTTGCACACCAACGATGCGGT
>CALPPP020000156.1 GCA_943325485.2 Rickettsia typhi | reverse complement strand
GCTGGCAAACGGGTGGTGGTGATGGGAAGTGGCGCCACCGCCATCACCTTGGTGCCGGCCATGGCGCAAACCGCCGCGCATGTGACCATGCTGCAGCGCTCGCCGTCTTATGTGGTGAGTCGCCCCGCCCGCGACCCGCTGGCGCTGTGCTTGGACCGCTGGTTGCCGTTCGCTGTGGGATATGGCATCACCCGATGGAAAAACATTTTGCAAGGCTTGTTTTACTTTCAGCTCGCCAGACGATGGCCCGAATTTTTCAAAAACTATTTGGTGAAGATGGTCAACTTGGCGCTGCGTGGCCAAGTGGATGTAGCTCGCCACTTCACCCCGCGCTACAAGCCCTGGGACCAACGGGTCTGCGCCGTCCCCGATGGTGATTTGTTTCGCCAGATTAACCAAGGCAGGGTAAGCGTGGTGACCGACACCGTCTCGCATTTCACGCCTGATGGCGTGGCGCTGCAAAGCGGCGATACGCTGAATGCCGACCTGGTGGTGATGGCAACCGGCTTGCAACTGAATGTGCTGGCAGACATTGCCTTCGAGGTGGATGGCCAAGCCGTGGTGGCAGGTGACAGGTTTGCTTACAAAGGCATGATGCTCTCGGGCCTGCCAAACATGGCCATGGCTTTTGGCTACACCAACGCCTCGTGGACCTTGAAAGCCGATTTGACCGCTGGTTTTGTGTGTCGTCTGTTAAAACACATGGACCGCCAAGGCTATCGCTTTGTTTGTCCGCAACACGATGGCGCGCTCACCCCCCAGCCATTTTTGGATTTCACTTCGGGCTATGTGGTGCGCGCCAGCGAGCGCCTGCCCAAGCAGGGCCCCAGCGCGCCGTGGCGCGTGCATCAAAACTACCTGCTCGATTTACTGGCGCTGCGCTTTGGGCGCTTAGAAGACGGTGTGCTGCGCTTCAGTGCTTAAGTCTTGGCGCCTTCAAGGGGTGCAATCAAGGCGCCCGTTGCAGGCTCATCTCTAGCTCCAAGCTTTCTTGCTGGTAACTGCCTGCCATGACGTGGCGGAACATGGCTTCGGTGCGTTCGACCACGCCCGGCCAATCCAGTGTTTGCGCTGTCAGCAAAGCTTGCTTTGACAACCGTGCTTGCAAACTGGGGGCCTCAAGCACGGCACACACGGCTTTCACAAACTCATCTGGCGATTCGGCGTCCACGCACATGCCGTTTTCGCCATGGCGTATGCATTGACCAGCCGCTGCATGTTTGAAGGCCACCACCGCCAAGCCGCTGGCCATGGCCTCTAAGGTGACATTGCCAAAGGTTTCTGTCAGGCTGGCAAACGCAAACACATCGCCACTGGCATAGTGGGCGGCCAAGTCTTTGCCGCTTTGGTAGCCCGCAAAAATGATGTCGGGGTGCTGTTGCTGCAAGCTCTCCCGCATGGGACCGTCACCCACCAAAACCATGCGCAAACGGCTGTCTTGTTGCTTGGCTTGGAGATAAGCCTGTACCACCAGTCCTAGGTTTTTTTCTGCGGCCAAACGACCGACGTACAGCAAGACTTTGTCAGCGGGTGTAACGCCCCACTTCTCACGCAAAGCAAGGCTGCGGTAGCTTGGCGAAAACTGCGAAGTGTCCACGCCACGCGGCACCACATGCACACGCTCGAAGCCTTTGGCTTGCAGCTCTTTTTGCAACATGGTGGTGGGCACCATGGTGATGTCTGCGCGGTTATGGAATTTTTTCAAATACACGCGAATCGCTCCACTTAACCAACCGATACCGTAATGCTGGCTGTAGGCATGGAAGTTGGTGCGGAAATCGGTGCTGACAGGCAACTTGAGTTTTCGCGCTACTTGCAGTGCCGACCATCCCAGCGGCCCTTCGGTGGCAATGTGCACGATATCGGGTCTTTGCTTGGCCCAGAGCCTATGCAGTTCGCGCTTGGCGGGCAATCCCATGCGCAGCTCGCTGTAAAAGGGAATCGGCACGCCCTTGACCAATACTTCTTGAAAATGTGCCGTGTGAACTGCCGTGTGCTGCGCTTGCTGCTTGGGTCGAATCAACCATAGGTCGTGACCCCGCGCTTGCAGACCTTCCACAATTTTGCTCAAGGTGTGTGCCACCCCATTGATATCCGGTGGATAGGTTTCCGTCACGACAGCAATTTTGAACCGCTGTTGAACAGCACCTAGACGGCTGACTTGGATATGCGCATCTGTATTCATACCCGTAATGTGAACGCCAATTGCAACAGTTTGATGAAGCTCTTGTGTCAGTTCAATGACATGGGCGTTTGTCATCAAAATTTCATGCAATCGGTCCACAGTCCCATGTGTCTTTTAACCGTGGCGATGGCCGCAGATTTCTTTCAGGAGTTTTTATGCGTGAATGGCAACAAACCCTTCAAACCCAACGCTGGGATGATCACCGTTACTACCACCACAGCTATGTGAACCAGTCGCTTCACTTCGTCAGTGCCATTTCGTTTTTGGTCGCTTATGTGTATCTGTTCATTGATCCCGTGGTGTCTGCCCTGGTTGCTTGGTTGATTTCCATGACGACACGCCAAATTGGTCACTTCTTTTTCGAACCCAAGGGCTTTGATGAAGTGAACCAAGCCACCCACGAGCACAAGGAAGAGATCAAGGTGGGCTACAACTTGAGTCGCAAAATTGTGCTGCTCAGCATTTGTGCGGCCATTCCAGTGTTGGCCTATTGGATGCCCGACTATTTGACTTGGGCCGTACCGCAAGCTTATGAAGACACGCCTGTTCGCATCACCGCCATGGCTTGGCTGTTCTTGGGTGTAGCAGGTTTGGTGTTTCGTGTGTTGCAACTGTGGTGGCAAGACAGCTTGGTGGCCGGTTTGGCATGGGGCTTCAAAATCATCACCGACCCCATCCATGACATCAAGCTTTACCACAAGGCGCCTTTGCATTTGCTGCGTGGCGAGCGCATTGACCCCATGGAACATGTGCGGCACTCAGGCGCTTAATGCGCCTGGTGTCTTCGCTTAGGCCCAACGGGCCTTGAGCATTTCCTTGAACACCTGCCGCTTGATGGGTCGCTGCTGATCCAGCGGCGGCGTCCACCACCAAGCATCGCGTTGCATGTGTTCTGCAGCTTTCACAAAGCGATCGCAGAACAATTCAAACTGGGTGTCATCGAAATTCAGACTCATGATCATGCGACCTGAACCCACCCAACTCAAAGCCACGCCTTGTTCGCGCAAATAGTATTGAAGCAACCAGTGATAGCGTCCGGGCAAGTCATACAACACCGTCCACACGGTTTCCATGCCAGCGACTTGCACCGGCAACTGGGCTTGACGCAAGCGCTGGTTCAGCTTAGCCATGCGAGCCGACCACACGGGGCTGGCGTTGGCCAACAGCTGTGCAACTTCTGGACTGTCGAGTTTTTGCAAAAACACATTCATGGTGGCCATCACGGTGGGATGGGCATTGAAGGTACCGCGTGCAAAACAAATGTCGCCTGGTCTGTCATCACGGAAACGCTTCATCCAAGCCGACTTGCCGCACACCACGCCAATGGGCAAACCGCCACCCAAGGTCTTGCCATAGGTGACCATATCGGCCTCTATGTCGAAATACCCTTGCGCGCCGTGTTTGCCCAAACGGAATCCCAAAAACACCTCGTCCATGATGAGGGCAATGCCTTTGTCGGTACAGACTTGTCGCAATTCATGCAACCACGCTGTGTAGGCTTGTTTGTCGAAATGCACAGAGCGCTTGCCATCGATCAAGGTGCTGTCGGTGGGTGCTGCGCGGTTGGGGTGCATGGCTTGCAAGGGGTTGATCAGCACACAAGCAATGTCGTTGCGGTTGCGCAAAACCCGCAAGGTGTTGGCATGCATATCGTTCAAGGTCAGGGTGTCGCTAGACGGCGGCATGGGGTTGCCGGGACCCGGTTGCACATCGTCCCACCAGCCGTGGTAAGCGCCTGTGAAGCGCACAATTTTTCTCTTTTTGCTGTGGTATCTGGCCAATCGCACGGCTTGCATCACCGCCTCGGTGCCCGACATGTGAAACGACACCTCGTCTTTGCCCGACAAAGCACACAAGCGTTTAACGTTGTCCAACACACAAGGGTGGTAGCCGCCCAAGACGGGGCCCAGCGCATGTGCCAAGGCAGCGCCTTCGGCCATGCAGGATTTGTAAAAGTCGTAGCCAAACAGGTTGACACCGTAGG
>CALPPP020000155.1 GCA_943325485.2 Rickettsia typhi | reverse complement strand
TTCGCCATCAAATTCGCGCAACTCTTTGCCATCGGCCACCACCGTGCCCACACCGGTTTTGGTAAAAAACGCGGGAATGCCAGCGCCACCAGCGCGAAGTTTTTCTGCCAAAGTGCCTTGGGGCGTGAATTCCAATTCAAGTTCGCCAGCCAAATACTGGCGCTCAAACTCTTTGTTTTCACCCACGTAAGAGGAAATCATTTTTTTGATTTGACGGGTTTGCAGCAACAGCCCCAAACCAAAATCATCCACACCTGCGTTGTTGGAGATGGCGGTGAGGTTTTGCACCTTGCTGTCGCGCAACGCAGCGATCAAGGCTTCCGGGATGCCGCACAAACCAAAACCACCTACAGCAATCAGCTGTCCATCGCGGACCAAGCCATCAAGTGCGGCCGCCGCACTGGGAAACAATTTATTCAAGCCACTCTCCTTTGCTGCAATGCAGCGATTCTAGGGGGTGGGCATAATCAAAATAAATGGAGACGATATGAGCCGCTACCCTGCCCCAGAAATCAAAGACCTGCCTGAAGACATCCGCACCAAGATTTTGGAAGTGCAAGACAAAGCGGGTTTTGTGCCCAATGTGTTTTTGACCTTGGCCCGTCGCCCTGCTGAATGGCGGGCATTTTTTGCATACCACGACGCTTTGATGTTGCGCGAAGACAGTGGCCTCACCAAGGGCGAGCGGGAGATGATTGTCACCACCACCAGCGCCGCCAACCATTGCTTGTATTGCGTGGTAGCGCATGGTGCGATTTTGCGGATCTATGAGAAAAAACCTTTGGTGGCCGATCAAGTGGCCACCAATTACCGTAAAGCGGATATCAGCCCCCGCCAACGTGCCATGCTCGACTTTGCGATGAAGGTGTGTTTACACAGCCATGAAATAGAGGACGCTGACTTTGCCCCTTTATATGCCCATGGTTTCAGCGATGAAGACATTTGGGATATCGCATCCATCACCGCGTTTTTTGGTTTGTCCAACCGTATTGCCAGCTTTTCGAACATGATGCCCAATCCCGAGTTTTATCTGATGGGGCGTGTGCCTAAAGAGAAAAAAGTCTAGGGCTACTTAGGCTGACTCTAGGCTATGCACCAACTGGCCCATGAGCAAATCGACCAACTGGTCTTCAAATTCAGCAGATTCCATGGGCTCGAACCGCTCGAGCGACGCACTGCGTAAGCAACCCATGAGTGATCGACTGAGGACAAACATTTGCGTCTCATTCAAGACCGGCAACATAGGGTGTTGCAGGTATTTCAAACACGCTACCAAGCGTTCCACCATTTTTTGTACCGATGCGGCGGTTTCCTCTGGTTGTTCAAGCAACCAACATAAACGGTTCATGGCACGTCGGTAATTTTTCCCAAGCGCAAAGCCTTGTATGCAGATATGCACATACTGACGTACAAAGGCATCGGGGTTGATGTCTTCGGGGTCTTGGCTGCACTCGACCGAAAACAAATAGCTTTCAAGTTCACGTAACACCAAGCCACGCCCGTGCTGGGACATGGCTCGAAAAATAGCCTCTTTGCTAGAGAAGTATTGGTAAAGCGTGCCCACAGAAAAGCCAGCCTTTGCTGCAATTTTGTTGGTGGTCAGACCACTGACACCTTCTCGGTCAACAATTTGCGAGGTGGCTTCGAATATGGCGTCAATGGTGAGTTGAGCGCGTTTTTGGGTCGGTTGCTTACGCATGATCTGCGCAGACAACTCGTGGGGAAGCGTCACTGTGGTTATCTCCGTCAGTCTCACAAAAGCAGCGAGACATTCAAATAATAACCATAAAAACTAATTAATAAGAATTAAATCAAATATTTAGTGCGAGAAATGAAAGTTTGTTTAAAAGGTGCGGTGCATCAAAACTGAACACCTCAAACCAAGTGAGACCGCATCCAATCGGGCAAAGGTGCTGATTTTTTCAAAGGGAAATTGACCCACACGGTGGTGGCGCCGCCCTCGGCATGGATCACACCAGGCTGGTCTGTACGTTCTAGGGTAGCCCATGATTCAAATGAGCTGCGTTGCGGATCGCTGACATACATCTTGACCAGCACATCGCAGGGGTATTCCAGTTGAATCAGAAAATTACAAAAAGCATTGACGATGACGGGGCCTTCTCCACTGGGGTCGGGCGGACAGGCCAATTGGGTAAACCAATTGATACGGGCCGTCTCCAAATAGCGAAAGTAGCTGGCATTGTTCAAATGCCCCATGGCATCCATATCACCCCAGCGCATAGGTATCACCTCTTGGTAAACCCATTTTTTTTCAGTGGGCAGTTGAATTCTCATATGGAAAAACCATCATCTGCAGAAATAACGGCACCATTGATGAAATCGCTTTGCGGACTGGCCAACATCACCAGCAAAGCGTCAAGGTCCTGCGGTTGCCCCAGACGTTTCTTGGGAAACATGTTCACCAATTTTTTGCCTTGCTCGGTCTCCCAATGGTGGTGGTTGATCTCGGTATCGATGTAGCCAGGGCAAATGGCGTTCACATTGATGCCGTACCTGCCCCACTCGATGGCCATGGCTTTGGTCATTTGCACCACTGCGGCTTTGCTCATGCAATAGACGCCGATCTGAGGCAATACACGCAGCGCCGCTGCCGAAGCAATATTGATGATGCGCCCCCCCGCGTAAGTGCCTGGCAAAGCGCCTTTGGCACGCCCCAACATGCGTTTGCCCACGGCTTGGGCGACGAAAAATGCGCCGCGTACATTGGTGTTGAAGATAAAGTCGAAGTCTTCTTCTTTCACGTCTTGCAAGCGCTGCGTAGAACTGACGCCCGAGTTGTTGATCAAGATATCGATGACGCCGACCTCGGCTTCAGCTTGTTCCACGGCCGCTTCTATGCTGAGGGCATCGGTGACATCCAAACTGACCACATGCGCCTGTCCGCCTTGCGCCTCTATGTCAATGCGCAAGGACTTGAGTCTTTCGGTTCGGCGACTCGCCAGTACCACCGCAGCCCCCGCACTTGCCAAGGTTTTTGCAAACTGGGCACCCAAGCCACTGGAAGCGCCAGTGACCAAAGCCACGCGTCCGGATAAATCGAGGCTGTAAGCCATCTAGAACTCCCAAAAGTCAAAAAAGGCCTATGCAAGGGCAATGACCTGCGGTGATTGATTATGGCGAGAAGCGCTGAGCACTCCGAATAGAATCTGTCGCAGCTATGACATCTTATTCACCGTACCTATGACCCCCCAAGATTTGCTCGAACAATTTGGCCCACGCGAGGCGATGGAATATGACGTTGTGGTGGTGGGCGGCGGGCCTGGTGGCTTGGCCACCGCCATTCGCTTGAAGCAACTCTGTGTAGAAAAAGGCCATGACCTGTCGGTGGTGGTACTTGAAAAGGGTTCTGAGCCAGGTGCACATATTTTGTCGGGTGCGGTGATGGACCCGCGTGCCATGAACGAACTGTTTCCCGAATGGAAAAAATCAGGCGCCCCTTTGAACCAAGTCGTCAGCGGCGATGAATTGCTGATTCTTTCGCAGGATGGTGCCACCTCTGTGCCCTCTTGGCTCATGCCACGCAATTTTCACAACGATGGTTGCTATGTGGTGTCGCTGAGCAATGTCACCAAGTGGTTGGCTCAGCAAGCTGAAAATTTAGGCGTGGAAATTTTTCCAGGTTTCACCGCTGCCGAAGTGCTCTACAACGAGAATGGCTCTGTCAAAGGCGTGGCCACTGGCCATGTGGGCTTGGGCAAAGACGGCACACCCACCGACAACTTTCAACTCGGCATGGAGTTACACGCCAAGTACACCGTGTTTGCCGAAGGTGCACGAGGACACTTGGGCAAACAAGTTATTGAACGCTTTGCATTGAACAAGGGCAAGGACAGCCAAACCTTTGCCATTGGCATCAAAGAATTGTGGGAAGTGGACCCCGCTTTGGCCAAACCTGGCTTGGTGGTGCACACCTCAGGTTGGCCTATTGAGGACAACAGCTTTGGTGGCGGATTCCTCTACCACTTGGAAGACAACAAAGTCACCTTGGGCTTTGTGCTGGGGCTGGACTACACCAACCCCTATATGAGTCCGTTTGAAGAAATGCAGCGCTGGAAAACACATCCCAGCATCGCCAAACATTTAATGGGTGGCAAGCGCATTGGCTATGGTGCACGGGCCATCAACAATGGCACACCTCAAGCCATGCCCAAAACCGTG
>CALPPP020000154.1 GCA_943325485.2 Rickettsia typhi | reverse complement strand
GTGGGTGCGGTCACCCACGACAGCCGCAACTATGTGGTGGACGCAGACATTTGCAACCACTGCATGGCCTGTGTGCCGCCATGTCCCACGGGCTCCATCGACCATTGGTTGCCGGTGTTGCGCAGCAAAGCCTACACCGTTGCCGAGCAACTGACCTGGGATGAATTACCTGCGCCGCAAGCTGATGTCGAGTGGCAAGGCGAGGCGACTGTGTCCACGCCCGCACCTGCAGAAGTCCATGTGCCGCCTCGCTCTGCAGCGCAAGCCACAACCAATTTGTACGGCCCCAAGTCACCCATCAGCGCCAAGGTGGTGGGCAATATGCAGGTCAACGAGGCCGGCACCGACAACGAAACCCACCACATCGTGCTCGACTTTGGCAGCCTGCCTTTTCCGGTGTTGGAAGGGCAATCGGTGGGCATCATCCCGCCGGGCGTGGACGCCCACGGCAAGCCGCACCATGCCCGTCAATATTCCATCGCCAGTCCGCGCAACGGTGAACGTGCGGGTTACAACAACCTCTCGCTCACCGTCAAGCGTGTGGTTCAAGACCACCAAGGTCAGCCCGTCAAAGGCGTGGCTTCCAACTATTTGTGTGATCTGAAAACCGGCGACAGCGTGCAGGTGATCGGCCCCTTTGGCAGCAGCTTTTTGATGCCCAACCATGCGGGCAGCCACTTGGTGATGATTTGCACCGGCACCGGCAGCGCCCCCATGCGTGGCATGACCGAGTGGCGTCGCCGCTTGAAAGCCAGCGGCAGCTATGAAGGTGGCCAGTTGGTGCTTTTTTTTGGCGCTCGCACCCAGCAAGAGTTGCCCTACTTTGGCCCCTTGCAAAAACTGCCCAAAGATTTCATCGACATCCACTTTGCGTATTCACGCACCCCCGGCCAGCCCAAACGCTATGTGCAAGACGCGATGAGGGATGCTGCACCTCAACTGGCGGCCTTGCTGCAAGACCCGCAAACCCATTTTTATGTGTGCGGCTTGAAGGCCATGGAAGAAGGCGTGTTGCAGGCTTTGCAAGACATAGCCGTGGGTGCAGGAATGGACTGGGCAACGGTTGCGGCTACTTTGAAGCAAGAGGGTAGGGTGCAGTTGGAGACTTATTAAGCAGTGGGCAGTTGTGCATGGCGCAAACAAATAACACAGTCATTCAAAGGTCTGGCGGCTTTCGATGATTTTGCAAAAGGCCAGCACTTGTGAATCTGCTTGTGCCCAATGTATGAATGCTTTCTCCAAGCCGCCGTTGCGGGACGGCCATACCTGACGCTCGTAAATGCTTTTGGACACCTCGACCGATGTACTTTCGCGCAGAGTCAGTAGTGCTAGCTCACTCAAAAAACGCAAACGCGCTTCGGTTTACCCCACACTTCGGGTGTCTTGGGCTTCTGTCAATGCCAAGGCAAACTTTGGTCATGTGTTCCACCACCGGTTGCAGCAACAGTTTTCCATCGTTGGTATTCATTTGATAGAGCAAATGAATATATAAATATATTTAATATAACTAATAAATGAAAATAATAACCTTATTAAATAGAACTTAATTATTTAATCAAAATCACTTTCACTCTGAAAGATTTTTGTTGGTTCAAATCAAGCGCTGATACTAAATCAGAGGGGTAATAAAATATACGCATACAATTATGCGCATCGAAATCATGCATAACCTTAGTAACACCAAAACACTTCAAGCGCTCAAGCCTTCGGGCAAGCGTGCGGCCAACCTCACCCTCAGCGCAGATGTGTTGGACGCTGCCAAGCAGCTCAACCTCAACATCTCCAAACTGTGCGACGCCTACTTACAGACTTACGTCAAGCAAGAGCAGGCCAGACGCTGGCGCGAAGAACATGCCGCATTTGTGGCCGTTTACAACGACACCGTGGCTGCCGAAGGCTTGCCCTTGGATGAATGGAAGACCTTCTGATGCCTCGCTTTGACGTCTATGCCAATGAAGGTGCATCAGCCAAGACAACACCCTATGTATTGGATATTCAAAACGATTTATTTGACGGCTTGGACACCAGAATGGTCATCCCATTGAGACCGATGGCGCAGTTTGCCAACGTGAAAATACCCGAGCGACTCATGCCTGTTTTCAGTATTGCAGGTCAAGACTTTGTCCTTGAAACCCCCAAAATGGCAGCGGTTCCCGCCAGGGTATTGAAGCGTCAAGTGGCCTCTTTGGTCACCGAGCAAGCCAGCATCGTGACGGCCCTTGATTTTTTATTCAATGGCTATTGAGGGATTCCACTGCCAGACACACATCCACCCACTGCCCTTGGGTCACTTCTGCTAACAGCGCTACCGATATACGCACCGCGCTGTTGACCGAGCCCGCTGCAGGCAGCACCTCGTCAAAGGCTTGCAAGGACACATCCAAATAAATGGGCAGCGGTTGCGCCAAACCAAACGGACACACGCCGCCCACGGGGTGGCCCGTGATGTCGGCCACCACATCGGGGCTGAGCATCTTGCCCTTGCCTAAAGCGGTTTTGAACTTGCCGTTGTCAATGCGAGCGTCACCCCGCGCCACCAGCAGCACGGCGCGGCCATCGGCCAGCTTGAAGGCCAAGGTTTTGGCAATACGCCCTGTCTCCACGCCGTGCGCTTGAGCAGCCAGCGCCACAGTGGCGGTGATGGCCTCGGTTTCCAAGATGGAGACGTCGAGTTGCAGTGCTTGAAAAAATGTTTTGACTGAAGACAGACTCATGGCGGCAGAGCATACAACTCCCCAATGGGGGCGGCTAAGATCCAACGCGCTCACGCTGGCCGTGAGAACCCTTCTTGGAGTGCAATGCATGCGTGATACAGACAGCACCTTGGCTCAATTTGACCAAGCAGGCGCCCAGCGTTTGGAAAAAATCTACCTCACCCCAGATGTAGTCCACCAACGCGAGCAGATTTTCCGGTTGCTCAATGTCAAACCTGCCATGCAGGCCTTGGACATTGGTTGCGGGCCGGGCCTGACCTCGCTGGCGCTGGCACAAGCGGTAGGCGATCAAGGGCGTGTGGATGCCATTGATATCGCCCCACCCATGTTGCAGTTGGCGGCTCGCCGCTGTGAAGACGCCAAGCAAGTGGCCTTTCACCAAGCCGATGTGTTGCATATGCCGTTTGCCGATGGTTTATTTGATGTTGCACTGGCCACACAGGTCTATGAATATGTGGCGGACTTGGACGCGGCATTCCTTGAGTTGGCGCGGGTGATGAAAAGCGGCGCACAGGTTTTGTTGGTCGACACCGACTGGGAGTCTTGCGTGTGGGCGTGTCGTGACGAAGCACGTATGCGCCGCGTGATGCAGGGATGGAGCCAGCATATTCCCCATCCCCAGTTGCCACGCAGTTTGCTACCCCGTTTGCAAAGAGCCGGTTTTACGCAAGTGCAGGTCAACACCATTCCCTTGATCAACCTCAGTTTCAGCCCTCACACATTCAGCGGCGGCATGATGGGCTTTATCGCTTCCTTTGTGGGTGGTTTGCCTGACTACGGTCCGCAACTGGTAGCTGATTGGCAAGCCGACGTCAGCAGCATGGATGAGGTGAGCGGTTATTTCTTCAGTCTCAACCGCTATGTGTTCAGTGCCTGTAAACCTTGATGCCTTTGGTGGCGTCTGTAAAGCCAA
Organism: Rickettsia typhi; assembly: GCA_943325485.2. Classification (GTDB taxonomy): domain Bacteria; phylum Pseudomonadota; class Gammaproteobacteria; order Burkholderiales; family Burkholderiaceae_C; genus Limnohabitans. The sequence goes on along the minus strand of CALPPP020000154.1, from coordinate 571 downwards.
AACACAATGCCAAAGTTCAGTGTATTCCAAGCAATACCGTTGATAAAGGCCGCGTGGTAAGAGCCGGTCACATCAAAAATCTTGCCCGACAACCAGCCGCCCAGCGCCATGCCCACCAAGGTCGCCATGATGATGGTGCCGGTTCGCGCACCCGCTTCTTGGGCAGGGAAATGCTCTCGCACGATGATGGCGTAAGACGGCACGATGCCGCCTTGAAACAAACCGAACATGGCCGACACCAGGTACAGCGGCACCAAGCCATCGAAGGGCAAGAACATCATCAGCGCAATGCCTTGCAAGCCCGAGCCCAGCAGCAGGGTGCGGATGCCGCCTATGCGGTCGCAAATCGCGCCCGACACCAAGCGGCTGACGATGCCGCAAGCCAACATCAGCGACAACATTTCGGCTCCCCGCGCAGCGCCAAACCCCAAGTCGCTGCAATAGGCCACGATATGCACTTGCGGCATGGCCATGGCCACACAGCAACCCACACCGGCCACGCTCAACAACCATTGCGCTTGGGTGACGGACAAACCAAAGGGCCGCTCTGACGCCACCACCCCGTGCTTGT
>CALPPP020000153.1 GCA_943325485.2 Rickettsia typhi | reverse complement strand
CATTTACGCGGGACAAGACAAAAGCGAGGGCTGGTGGGCCAATATGGTTGGCCCCGGCAAGCCTGTGGACACGAATCTGTTTTTTGTGATTGGCGTGAACAATCTAGGCTCTTGCTTTGGCTCCACGGGTCCGATGCACACCAATCCAGACACAGGGCGCATTTATGGCGCAGATTTTCCGGTGGTCACAGTTGAAGACTGGGTTGCCTCGCAAGCCAGATTGCTCGACCATGTAGGTATTACACAATTGGCGGCAGTGATGGGGGGCAGCTTGGGCGGCATGCAAGCCTTGAGTTGGAGTTTGCAATACCCCGACCGCGTCAGGCATGCGGTGGTCATTGCCAGTGCGCCCAATTTAAACGCAGAAAATATTGCTTTTAATGAAGTGGCGCGTCGCGCCATCACCACTGACCCCGATTTTCACGAGGGTCATTTCTTAGCCCATGGGGTGGTGCCTAAGCGGGGCTTGCGAATAGCGCGCATGTTGGGCCACATCACCTACCTCAGTGATGATGTGATGAACACCAAATTTGGCCGCATGCTTCAATCGGGTGAAGACTTCAAGTACAGCACGCAAGAGATCGAATTTCAAATCGAAAGCTATTTGCGTTACCAAGGCGACAAATTCAGCGAGTACTTTGACGCCAACACCTATTTGCTGATCACCCGCGCTTTGGATTATTTTGACCCCGCGAGCAAATTCGATGGACATCTCACGCAAGCATTGGCACGGGCTAGCGCCCAATTTTTATTGGTGAGCTTCACCACCGACTGGCGTTTTGCACCCGCAAGAAGCCGCGAAATGGTGCAGGCTTTGGTTGCCAACAAGCGCCAGGTCAGTTACGCCGAAATTGACGCGCCGCACGGCCACGATGCTTTTTTGTTGGACGACCCGCGCTACCTATCGCTGGTACGGGCCTACTTTGACCGTATCCACTTGGGGGCCGACGCATGAACCCTATATTGCGCGAAGCCATACAGCAGATGGTGCCCTATGGCAGCCGCGTGTTGGATCTGGGTTGTGGCGATGGGGCCTTGCTGGCATTTTTACAGCAGCACCATGGTTGTACGGGTTATGGGGTAGAGATAGATGACGCCAATGTGCTGGCCTGCGTCGACCGAGGCGTCAACGTTATTCAGCTCAACCTGGAACAAGGCTTGGCCATATTTGGTGATCAAAGTTTTGATGTGGTGCTGCAAATTGACACCTTGCAACACCTGCGAAACGCGCAAACCATGTTGCAAGAAACCGTGCGTGTGGGTCGCTTCGGCATCGTCACTTTTCCCAATTTTGCGCATTGGCCCAACCGATTAAGTGTTTTACAGGGCTATATGCCGGTGACGCGCAAATTGCCCTACCAGTGGTATGACACGCCCAATATTCGGGTCGCTACCTTTGCCGACTTTTTAGCGCTGGCCAAAAAAAATCAGCTCCATGTCAAAGATGCATTTGGCCTGCAAGACGAAGGTGTTGTGCGTTGGTGGCCTAATGCCAGAGCAGCAACCGCTGTGTTCAAATTAGCCGCTCCCACTTTTTAAGACCTCATGTCCTCTATTGCCGACCAAGCGGCCCAAAAACCCCTTATCACCCAACTCGACCACGGCGAGCAAACGCTGGCTTTTTACGCTTGGCCACAGCCGCCACAAAACCCACACGCTGCGGTTTTGTTGTTGCATGGCTTGGGCGAACATATGGGCCGTTACGGACACGTTGCCAGTGCTTTGCAGGCGGCGGGTTATGTGGTGTTTGGTTATGACCACCACGGCCATGGCTTGTCCAGTGGCTTGCGGGGCAACTTGCTCTCCCCCTCCCAGTTGGTAGACGATGTGCATTTTGTGATCGGGCATGTGCGTACCCTCACGCCTGCGCCTTTGGTGGTTCTGGGCCACAGCATGGGTGGCTTGATTGCAGCGCGTGCGGTGGCGCAGTCACTGCCCCATATCGATGCTTTGGTGATGAGTTCCCCAGCTTTAGGCGCACAAACGAATTGGATTCAAAAATTTCTGCTCGCGACCTTGCCCAAACTGCTACCCCATGTCCGGGTTGATAACGGTGTGAAATCGGCTTGGCTTGCGCGCGACGCCAAGGTGGTTCGCGCCTATTTAGAAGACCCTTTGGTGCACCGACAAATTTCTGCCGGATTGGCTGCTTGGATACTGAGAGAAGGCGCTCAAACCGTGGCCCAATCCAGCACTTGGTCCATGCCGACCTTGCTGATGTATGCGGGTCAAGATCAGTTGGTGCTGCCGCAAGCGAGTGCAGATTTTGCGCGCTTAGCGCCCTCACAGGTGCTGCAGTCGCACTGTTTCAATGTGATGTACCACGAGATCTTTAACGATCCTGAAAAAGCCATGGTGTTTGCCAAACTGCTGTCTTGGTTAGACAACCGCTACGCGCACTAAAGCCAGCGAGACAGCACCGCCAGCGGCGCGGTTTCTGCGCGCAATACCCGTGCACCTAGGCGAACAGGCAAAAAGCCCCGCTCAACTGCTTGGGTTTCTTCCTCGCGGCTTAAGCCCCCTTCGGGACCACTGAGCAAAACCATGCGTTGGGTTTGTGCAAGTGCATTCAAAGGCGTTGTCGTTGCAGACAAAGACAGCATCCAGCGGGAACCACTGTCATTCTGGGGCAATGTACTTAACCACGCCGACCAGCTTTGTGGAACGTCGATCTGCGGCAGCTTGTTACGACCCGATTGCGCGCAAGCGGCTTGTGCAATGCCCAGCCAATGAAGTTGACGTTTGTGGGCGCGCTCGCCATCCAAGCGCAGCACACCATGCGCCGTCATCAGCGGGGTGATGCGCGCAACACCCAGTTCGGTGGCTTTCTCCACCAACCAATCCATGCGCTCATTGGCTGGCATCCCTATCACGATATGGCTGTAGACCGCGCTTTCGCGCTCTAATGTCTGGTGGCTGTCTATGCGTGCCGCAACGGTGTGACGCCCCATTTGAAGGATGCAGGCCTCGTATTCACCACCGCGCCCATCGAACAAGGTGATGGCCGCGCCTGGTTGCAAGCGCAAGACTTGGATGTGGCGGCTGGTGTCAGCAGGTAACTCCAAAGACAAGCCTGCTTGCAAGGGGTGTGCGCAGAAAAAACGTGGCACCTTAGGCTAGACCCGACCGTAAGCAAAACCGCTGACAGCTTGGTGGTCTTCGATGTTGTCAATCAAGCGCAAGAGCGGAGTCAGTTCCCTGTAGCGACCGCAGGTGGCGCGAATATAGGTAATGAAGCGCGGTGTATCGGCCAAGTATTTGGGTTTGCCGTCACGCAAACTCAAGCGAGCGAAGATACCCGCCACCTTCAAATGCCTTTGCAAGCCCATCCATTCCACCGCTTTGTAAAAAGCGCCAAAGTCGTTGTGCCAGTCTTCATGGTCGAGCAGGCCAAGGGCACGCGCTCTTTCCCAGTAGCGCACGGTCACATCGAGGCAAACATCTTCTTCCCAACTGATGAAGGCGTCGCGCATCAGGCTGGCAATGTCATAGGTAATGGGGCCGTAGACCGCGTCTTGGAAGTCTAGAACGCCCAAGCGCGGCTCGTCCAAATCCCACGGCATCATCAGGTTTCGCGGCATGAAGTCACGGTGCACAAACACCGAGGGTGCTGCCAAGTTGTGTGCCACCAGCAGGGCGAAGCTGTTATGAAGAACTTGCGCTTGGTCCGCGTTCAAGGTTTTGCCACGGTGTTGGCCGACATACCAGTCGGGAAACAATTGCAACTCGCGTTGCAGCAGCGCGGCATCATAGGGGGGCAACACACCAGCACGGGAGGCCTGTTGCCAGCACAGCAAAGCGTCTAGCGATCGGTCAAACAAACCCTGATTTTTCTCTGGCTTGCTGACGTCCAGCACCTGCATCATGGTGTCTTGACCAAGGTCATCCAGCAGCATAAAGCCTTGGGCTGGGTCCCATGCCAGCACCTCGGGCACCAACAAGCCTGCCGTGCGCATCAAAGCCGCAATCTCCACAAAGGGCTGGCTATTTTCTTTGTCAGGAGGCGCGTCCATGATGATCATGCTTTTTGCCACAGAGGTATCGACCCGAAAGTAACGCCGAAAGCTCGCATCTGCGCTGACCGCACGAACGCTGTCGGTTTGCAGCTGATGGGCAGGGCCAATAAGCGCAAGCCATTGCGCAAACGCGTGGGCGCGGCCGAGGTCTTGCCAGCCTAGTTGGTGAATGTGCTCGGGCAGGGACACATCGATGGGAAAGTTCAAGGGAGATGGGCTCATG
>CALPPP020000152.1 GCA_943325485.2 Rickettsia typhi | reverse complement strand
TCACTGCACACGCCTGTTCCTATGATGCATTTTTGGCGCAATGTGGTGGGCGTGTTTTCACTGGGCGCTTGGTTTTACGCCTTGGGCAAATTACCCTTGGCCACCGCCATGACCCTGAACTACATGAGCAGTGTGTGGATCGCCGCTTTTTTGGTGGGCGGCACCTTGATGGGCACCCTGACTGGCACAAGCGTTGACATGCGCCGCCAAGGCCCCTTGGTGCTGGCGGTGCTCAGCGGTTTTGTCGGTGTGGTCATGATGTTGCGCCCCACCATTGAGCAAGACCAGGTGTTTGCGGGCATCGTCGGCTTGATGTCGGGCTTTGTGTCCGCTTTTGCTTATATGCAAGTGATGGCGCTGGGGCGGGCCGGCGAACCCGTGGTTCGAGTGGTGTTTTATTTCGCGCTGGGCACCAGCTTGGCGGGTGGCGCAGGTATGTTGGTTAACGGTGTATCACCTTGGCACTGGGAGCATGCGGTGTGGCTGCTGCCGATTGGCATATTGGCATCCTTGGGGCAAATGTGCCTGACCCGCGCCTATTCACGCGGTGCCACCTTGGTGGTGGCCAATTTGCAATACGCTGGCATTGTGTTTGCTGCCCTGTACGGCGTGTTTCTGTTTGAGGAACAATTGCCCACCATCGGCTGGTTGGGCATGTGGCTGATCATTGCCAGTGGCATCGCCTCCACCGTGCTGCGTACCCGCGCCATCCCCGACTCACCCGCTGAGGACCACTGAAACATGTACACCAACCTGATTTCTGTTGAACAACTTCAATCCACCACGGCTGTGATCATCGATTGCAGCGCCGACTTGGCTAAGCCCGAAGCAGGCCGCCAGCAATTTGAAGAACAGCACATTGCCAACGCTTTGTTCGCTGACATCAACACCGATTTAGCGACGCATGACACCGCCTTGGCGATCAACGGCGGAAGACACCCCCTGCCCTCGCGGGAACACTTTGCGAAGTGGCTGGGCAGTTGCGGTATTGGCGAACATACCCAGGTGGTGGTTTATGACCGACAAGGCATGAATTTTTGCGGTCGTTTATGGTGGATGCTCAAGTGGTGTGGTCACGAGGCGGTGGCGGTGCTCGACGGCGGTATGCCCGCTTGGGTGGCTGCTGGGGGTGCAGTGGCGACGGGTGCTGCTTTGCCTGTTGCGCCTGTGGCATTTCCCTTGCGAGAACCTTTGCTGACGCTGAAGCACACCGCCGATGTCTCGGCGAATTTAGGACGCCCTGCGCAAACCATTGTGGATGCGCGCGCTACTGCACGCTACAAAGGCCAAACCGAACCTTTCGATCCTGTGGCTGGGCATATACCCGGCGCCTTGAACCGTCCCTTCAACAGCAACTTCAACGCCCAAGGTTTCATGAAGTCGCCTACAGAACTTAAAGCCGAGTTTGAAGCTTTATTGATGGGCCGCTCGGCTGACAGTGTGGTGCACCACTGCGGCAGCGGCATCAGCGCTGTCCCCAATCTGTTGGCCATGGAAGTCGCTGGACTGGGTAGAACGGCACTTTATGCAGGCAGTTGGAGCGAGTGGTGCAACACCCCAGGCCTGCCCTGCGCACAGGGTTAAAAACCTCAATGCACGTGCATCCACTGCACCGCAGCAGTCACCATGGCAATGCCTGCAAACAACCAAAGTACTTGCATCCCTGTCTCGGCTGCTGACAGGCGTTTTTGCAACTGCGGTATCAAGTCAGCCAAGGCCACATAAACATAGCTGCTGCTGGCAATGACCAACAAAAACGGCAGCCAAGCTTCGTGACCTTCGATCAGGAAAAAGCCCGCTAAGCCACCCAGCACCGTCACGCCACCAGCCAAGCACAACTTCAGTAAAGCATTGCGCCCCTGACCTAAGCCGCGTTGCAAAACGGCCAAATCGCCCATGTGGTGGGGAATTTCATGCGCCAACACTGCTACCGAGGCCGCCACACCGAGGCTGAAATTGGTCATGAAAGCAGCTGCAACCAACACCCCATCCCCAAAGGCGTGGACGCTGTCACCCGTCAGTACCGCCCAACTGCCTGCCAAACCCTCTTCAACTGGGTGGTCATGAGAATGGTTGCCCTCGTGGTGATGGGCCCCATGGTGGCCATGGCCATGCTCATGGCCGTGGTGCCATAACTCGGCCTTGTCCAATAGAAAAAAGAAAACCAAACCCAATAGCAAGGTTAAAAACAAGCTGTGGGGCGCTGAGTCAGACTCAAAAGCCTCTGGCAATAAGTGCAAAAAAGCGGTTGCCAGCAAGGCGCCAGCGGCGAGGCTCAGCAAATGCTGGGTAAATCGGGCCATCAGGGCACGCGCCAACAGGGCCGCCAACAAAACACTGCCTACGCCTGCGAACAAGGTACCCGCCATGATGGTCCAAAACGTGAGCGTCATGGCTGTGATTATGCGCCCCGCTCTGCAACACCCCTTGCGTCCATTTTTTTGACTGGCAGCGCTTTTGTGTCGCAATTAAGCAAATTTCACAAAAAACAAGTAAATATGTATTCACTTTTTACATAAATATCAATTAAAGTAACTTTAAGTATTGTTTTTAAGGATTTTTATGGGGAATTTATCATTCATTTCCAGCATTTCAAATTTGGGACGGCTGACTGCGTTTTGTTTGCTGTTGGCTGGCAGCATGGCGGGCGCCATGGCAGCAACGGGTTCATCCCATGGCTTAAAGCCCCTGAGCAAATGCATTGTGGGCGCCGCGCGGTACCACGGTGTCAACCCCTATTTGTTGCGGGCTATTTTGATGGTGGAAAGCAGCCTCAACCCCAAGGCCATGAATGTCAATACGAACGGCACACGCGATATTGGCGTCGCACAAATCAACTCCATCCACCTACCCGTTCTTCAAAACCATGGCATCAACGAAAGCCATTTGATGGATGGCTGTGTCAACACCTATGTGGGTGCATGGTTGTTGCGAAAACAAATATCCCGCTATGGCTTAAATTGGTTCGGCATCGCAGCCTACCACTCGGTCACGCCTGACAAAAATTTCCGTTACCAAGTGCTGGTCTACAACGAAATGGTCCGAAGCGGTGCTATTCAAAACATCGCCATGACCGTGCCACCTTTGTCAAAGTAGTCAGCTCAATGGGCTTGGTCCCAGTTCGCCCCCACCCCCACCTCGGCCAGCAGCGGCACCTTGAGCTGCGCCACCCCCGCCATGATGCGCGGCACTTCGGTTTTGAGCCAATCGATTTCTGACTCGGGCACCTCGAACACCAATTCATCATGCACCTGCATGATCATTCGGGTGCCGCGCCCCTCTTGGTCCAACACCTGCTGCACCTTGACCATGCTGAGCTTGATGAGGTCCGCCGCTGTGCCTTGCATGGGCGCGTTGATGGCAGCACGCTCAGCCCCACCGCGGCGCGGCCCATTGGGTGAGTTGATCTCGGGCAAATACAAACGCCTGCCAAACACCGTCTCCACATAGCCCTGCGCTTTGGCTTGGGCACGGGTGTCGTCCATGTAGCGCTTCACACCCGCAAAACGCTGGAAGTAGCGCTCGATGTAGTTTTTGGCGGCCGTGTTGTCGATGCCCAGTGCCTTGGCCAAACCAAACGCACTCATGCCGTAAATCAAACCGAAGTTGATCACCTTGGCGTAGCGGCGTTGCTCGCTGCTCACCGCATCGGGGGTCAGGCCAAACACCTCGGCCGCCGTGGCTTTGTGCACATCCAAACCATCATGAAAGGCTTTGAGCAGGGCTGGGTCGTCGCTGATGTGGGCCATGATGCGCAACTCGATCTGCGAGTAATCCGCACTGGCAATGACGCTGCCCGCAGGGGCCACAAAAGCCTCTCGCACTTTGCGCCCCTCTGGGGTGCGGATGGGGATGTTTTGTAAATTGGGGTCGTTGCTGGACAAGCGCCCCGTCACCGCGACCGCTTGGGCGTAATGGGTGTGCACGCGGCCGGTGCGCGGTTGCGCCAATTGCGCCAGCTTATCGGTGTACGTGCCTTTGAGTTTGGACAGCGAGCGGTGCTCCAAAATTTTGGCGGGCAGCGGGTAATCGTCGGCGAGTTTTTCCAACACCTCTTCATCGGTGCTGCGAGCCCCAGTGGCGGTTTTTTTGATCACCGGCAAACCGAGTTTGTCGAAAAAGATTTCACCCAGTTGTTTGGGCGAGGCCAGGTTGAAGGGCTGGCCCGCAATCGCATACGCCTCTTGCTCGAGTTGCATGATGCGCTGGCCCAAGCTGTGACTTTGCGCGGCCAAGGTGGGCGCGTCGATCAACACGCCATTGCGTTCGATGCG
>CALPPP020000151.1 GCA_943325485.2 Rickettsia typhi | reverse complement strand
TTGTCCCAAAGAAGGGGGCGGCAAATCGCGTCTAACGGGGGTCAGGCTTAGCTTCATCGGGCTGGCCACCAAATCCAAAGGCACGCCCAAACCATGTTGCCAATGGTCGACCATTTGGCGCGCTCGCACTTGCGGGTCGGCGAACACTTCTGCCAAGTTATTGATGGGACCACAAGGCACTTTGGCGGCTTCCAGCGCCTCGAGCCAAACATACTTTCCGCGCTTGCTCAACACATCAGCAATCATGGGGATTAACACACTGCGGTGTCTGACCCTGTCTTGGTTGCGCACAAAACGTGGGTCACTGGCCCAATTTGCTTGATCTAGCACTTCACACAGTTTGGCAAACTGACCATCATTGCCCACAGCCACAATCACAAAATCTCGCTCACCTGTGGCCTTGGGCGCCGTCTCGAAAACTTGGTAGGGGACGATATTCACATGGGCATTGCCCATGCGTTGTGGTGGTGCACTGGGGGCGTCATTGACCAAAAAGTTGGCGCCTAAATTGGCCAGCATCGCGACTTGGGTGTCCAACAGCGCCATGTCAATGTGTTGACCTACACCAGTGCTTTCCGCATGTCGAATGGCGGCCAAGATAGCCACAGTAGCGTACATGCCGGTGAATAAATCGGCGACGGCAACGCCCACCTTTTGGGGGCCACCACCTGCGTCGTCTCGCTCGCCGGTGACACTCATTAAGCCACCCATGGCTTGGACGGCAAAGTCATAACCCGCACGCTCACGGTAGGGTCCGGTTTGGCCAAAGCCGGTGATGCTGCAGTAAACCAACTTGGGATTGATCGCCTTGAGGGTGGCGTAGTCCAAGCCATAGCGGGACATATCGCCCACTTTGTAATTTTCAATAAACACATGGCTATGCAGGGCCAATGAACGAATCAAGTCTTGACCTTGTGGCGATGAAATATCGCAAGTCATAGAGCGCTTGTTGCGATTGGCGCCCAGATAGTAAGCAGATTCAGCAGTGTCGCGACCTTGGGCATCATGCAAAAAAGGAGGTCCCCACCCACGCGTGTCGTCACCCGTCAGAGGGCGTTCCACCTTAACCACGTCAGCACCTAAATCAGCCAAAATTTGTGTCGACCAAGGCCCAGCCAACACTCTGGATAAATCCAATACTCGTATGCCGTCTAAAGCGTTCATGTGCAGATTATTGCAAAGCCATGGACAAGGGCGATAATCAAAAAAATATTACACAAAACATGAGCACTCGCATTCTTCTCATTGCCCATGCGCCATTGGCAACTGCCCTCAGGGCGTGTGCCTTGCACGTCTTCCCAGATTGTGCCCAAGCGGTCATTGCCATCGACGTGCAAGCTGACGCTTCTCCTGAAGACACCTTGCTATCAGCACAAAAACTGATCGGTGTACCCATAGACCAAAACACCTTGGTATTGACAGACATCTTTGGCGCCACCCCCGCCAATGTGGCCAAGCGATTGGTCGATGGTGTTCAGTCACGCTTAATTGCCGGTGTGAATTTACCCATGTTGTTGCGAACTGTGTGCTACCGCCATGAACCCCTTGACGACTTGACCCAGCGTGCATTGTCTGGAGGCACCCAAGGCGTGATGCAAGTGGCTTGTGAAAAAGAAGTCCCTCTTTCCTCTTAAGTGAAATATGCTCAAACAAACCACCACCGTCATCAACAAACTGGGCCTTCATGCCAGGGCTTCGGCCAAACTCACCAAAATCGCTGGTGCTTTTCCCTGTCAAGTGTGGATCAGCAAAGGCGAGCGACGCGTCAATGCAAAAAGCATCATGGGTGTCATGATGTTGGCCGCTGGCATTGGCAGTGAAATAGAAATTGAAACGGACGGCGAACAAGAAGAGCCAGCCATGGCCGCTTTGCTGGCGTTGATAACTGACAAATTCGGCGAAGGCGAATAAAGCCATGACCTTCTCCATTCACGGTTTGGCAGTAGCGCGTGGCATAGCCATTGGGCGCGCTGTGCTGGTGGCTTCCAGCCGTGTGGATGTGGCGCATTACTTCATTGAGCCCCAGCAAATTGAACAAGAGTTAGAGCGCATCAACCAGTCCCGCCATGCTGTGATGCTGGAAGTTCAGCGCATACAAAAAACCGTGCCCAAGGATGCGCCGCCCGAACTCGCAGCGCTGCTGGAGGTGCATTTGATGCTCTTGCAAGACGAAATGCTGGCCGACGGCGTCAAGCATTGGGTAACCGAGCGTTTGTATAACGCGGAATGGGCTTTGACCTCGCAACTGGAAGTCGTTTCGCGTCAGTTCGATGACATGGAAGATGCCTATTTGCGCGAACGCAAAGGCGATCTTGAACAAGTGGTGGAGCGTTTGCTGCGCCATATGAAAGGCTTGCCCACCAGTTTGCCCCAACCCGTGCAGCGCAAACCCGGTACATGGCAGCAAGACCAACTGTTGGACGACAGCCATGATGTGCCCTTGGTGTTGATCGCGCATGATTTGTCTCCAGCAGATATGTTGCAATTCAAGCAAAGCGTTTTTGCAGGTTTTGTCACTGATGTTGGTGGCAAGACCTCACATACCGCCATCGTGGCACGCAGTTTGGACATCCCAGCGGTAGTGGGCGCGCGAAACGCCAGCCATTTGGTGCACCAAGACGACTGGGTCATCATTGATGGCGACGCTGGTGTCATCATCGTCAGCCCCTCCCCCATCATCTTGGCCGAATACGCCTTCAAACAACGCCAAGCTCAGCTAGAGCGTGAGCGACTTACCCGCTTGCGCCACACGCCGTCGGTTACCTTGGACGGTCAAAAAATTCAGTTGTTGGCCAATATTGAATTACCTGAAGACGCGGCGGTGGCCCTGTCTGTGGGCGCGGTAGGCGTGGGTTTGTTTCGCAGTGAGTTCTTGTTCATGGGACGCGAGGGCGAGTTACCGGGCGAAGAAGAGCAATACCAGGCTTACAAGCGAGCAGTCGATGGCATGAAGGGCTTGCCCGTGACCATTCGTACCGTCGACGTGGGTGCAGACAAGCCATTGGACCGAACCACCAAGGACGAGGCCCACCTCAACCCTGCTTTGGGCTTGCGTGCGATTCGATGGAGCTTGGCAGACCCGAGCATGTTTCTCAGCCAGTTGCGCGCTATCTTGCGCTCGGCTTTGCATGGACCTGTGAATCTGTTGATCCCCATGTTGGCGCATACCCGCGAAATTCACCAGACATTCGTCTTGCTGGCGCAAGCTCGGGAACAGTTAGACAAAAAGGGCATGGCTTACGGCCCCGTCAAAGTCGGCGCGATGATCGAGGTGCCGGCAGCAGCACTTAATTTGCCGGTGTTTTTGAAGTACTTTGATTATTTGTCGGTGGGCACCAACGATCTCATCCAATACACCTTGGCAATTGACCGAGCAGATGAGCAAGTCGCGCATTTGTACGATCCCTTGCATCCAGCTATTTTGCAATTGCTGGCCAATACTATTTCGCAAGGAGCTGCGGCGGGTAAAGACATCAGTTTGTGCGGTGAAATGGCGGGCGACCCCAGCCTCACCCGCTTGTTGCTTGGACTGGGTTTGCGGCAGTTCTCCATGCACCCCACCCAGATTTTGCGCGTCAAGCAAGAGGTGCTGCGTGCAGATGCAGGGCGCTTGGCGCCTTGGGCTCAGCGCGTCATGGCTGCAGAGGACCCCAGCGCCGAAATACTGATTCCTTAAAACAGCCCCAAGACGCTGTCGTCGGTAAAGACCGTTTCAAGAGGGAATCGCTGGCCTCGTGCATGGTCTTGTGCGCAGCGCAGCAGCAAGCGGCTGCGGTGACGAGCCTGTGTGGCTTGCATTTCCTCTATGCTCATCCACAGGGTTCGCACAATACCCTCGTCAAGCGCTCTGTTGGCCTCATGCGCCCCCAAGACACCCGTGAAAGCAAACCGCAGGTAAGTGATGTCTTGAGCGTGTGTATCACCCGTGGCTTGCTTTAAAAAACGTGACAAATAGATGCCCACCAGCGCAGTCGGGGTGAAGTGGTATGCCGTTTCCTCCAGTACTTCACGAACGCAAGCTTGCACAGGCGATTCGTTGGGGTCTAGGTGACCGGCGGGGTTGTTGAACATCAAGCCATTGGGTGTGTGCTCCTCTACCAGCAAATACTTGCCGTCTTTTTCAATGATGCCAGCGACGGTGACGCTGGGCTTCCATCTGTCCATCATGGTGCAAAATCACCCCTTTTTCAGGGCGCCTTGTGAATCTGCGATGATTCTCGCCCATTGAGTGGAGGAGATAACCATGCGGATTGGCGTGCCTGCCGAAACCACGGCGGGCGAAACCCGTGTCGCCGTGACACCAGAGAC
>CALPPP020000150.1 GCA_943325485.2 Rickettsia typhi | reverse complement strand
CGGTGGTGGAAGCCCAATCGGCCACATTGCCGACAGACGCATAAAAGGTATAGCCCATGGCTTTTTGCTCGCCCAACCATTTGTCAAAGTCACGGCTGGGGCCGCAACCGGCAATGACCTTGTAGCCCATTTTGTGCAAGCGGTGGCAAATGGCAGTACCGATGCCGCCCATGCCGCCGGTCACGTAGGCGATTTTTTGACTCATGGTGTTAACTCCTGTGGTTGTTTCAAATAAGGGGGGGTAAGCCTCTAAGCACGTGCTTTGACGTAGCGCCCAGGGCTGGGTTCAATGGCCTTGTACTCACCACGGCCATATTTTTTGGGCGCAGCCACTTGCTGTCCGCCATGTTTTTTCAACCAAGCCGACCAATCGGGCCACCAACTGCCTGGGTGTTCTTGGGCTTTGCTGCTCCAGTCGGCAAACTGCTTGGGAAACTGGCTGTCTTTGCCTGTCCAATAACTGCGTTTCTTGGCTTCGGGCGGGTTGATAACCCCAGCGATATGACCTGAAGCGCCCATCACAAAACGCTTGGGGCCTTGGAACACTTGCGTGGAGGCATACGAGGCATCGATGGGCACGATGTGGTCTTCGCGTGAACCATAAATATACAAAGGCGTGTCCACACGGCGCATGTCAATCGCTTCGCCGCAGACCACTGCCTTGCCTGGCTTGATGAGGTTGTTTTCAAGGTAGGTGTTACGCAAGTACCAGGTGTACATGGGACCAGGCAAATTGGTGGCGTCGCTGTTCCAGTAGAGCAAATCGAAAGGCGGGGGCGTCTCGCCTTTGAGGTAGTTGCCCACCACGTAGTTCCATACCAAATCATTGGGCCGCAAGAAACTGAAGGTTTGCGCCATATCGCGACCCGCCATCAAACCGCCTGCAGAAAACTGGGCTTCGCGAAATTTCACAAAAGCTTCATCGATGAACACATCGAGCACGCCCGTGTGTGCGAAGTCAACCAAAGTGGTCAGCAAGGTGGCGCTGGCGACAGGGTCTTGCCCGCGAGCAGCCAACACCGCCAAGGCGTTGCTGAGGATGGTGCCCCCAACACAAAAACCCAAGGCGTTGATTTGCGGCATATTGCCGATGCGTCGTGTGACCTCGATGGCTTCTAGCGCCCCTTTTTCCACATAGTCGTCCCAGGTGGTGTGCGACATGGACGCATCGGGGTTGCGCCAACTCACCACAAAGGTGCGGTGACCTTGCGCCACAGAATAGCGAATCAGCGAGTTGGTGGGCTGAAGATCAAGGATGTAAAACTTGTTGATGCAAGGTGGGATCAGCAAGAACGGACGCTGGTACACCTTGGGCGTGAGCGGTTTGTATTCCAGCAACTGAAACAACTCGTTTTCAAATACCACCGCACCTTCGCTGGTGGCGACGTTTTTGCCCACCTCGAAGACGCTCTCGTCGGTCATAGACACATGGCCTTGCTGCAAGTCGTGCAACATGTTTTGCACACCTTGGGCAATGCTCTCGCCTTTGGTGTCTATGGCTTTTTGTTGCGCCTCGGCATTGAAGGCCAAAAAATTGCTAGGCGCTGAAGCTGCAGCCCATTGATCCACCGCAAAACGAATACGCGCCTTGGTTTTGTCATCCGTGTCCAAGGCTTCGGTCAAAGCCATCATGGTGCGGGTATTGAGCAAATACAGGGCGGCAGAAAACGCTGCCACCGGGTTGTGCTGCCATGGCTCGGCAGCAAAACGACGGTCTTTGAGCTTGGGGTTGTCGAGCAGACCTTGATGCCACAATGCCAGCGCATCTTGGGCGTAAGTCGATTGCAGCTCGGCAATTTTGTCGGTATGAAAACTCAGGTGCGGTACAGAGGGCATGGCGTTAAGGTGATAGCTGTAAAACCATCTTATGCCAAACCTCTTACAAGAAACTTCCAATCAACCAAGCAAACCAATGCCTGCAGCGAATCGACCGGTGACGCCATCGCGTCGGTAGGAAAAAAATACCTCGGGGTTGGAAAAAGTGCACCAAGAAGGTGAGCTGTCGTTGCCTTCGATAGACCCAAGGGGCCAATTGGCTAACTGAATTCGAGCTAACTGGGCCAAATCGCACAGGTATTGACCACTGGCCGCCAAGGGTTGAAATGCCGAAACAGACAGGGGGTCTTGGGCAACAAAGGCTTGGCGCACCTCTTCGCCCACCTCAAACGCTTGCGGGCCTATGCAGGGGCCTAGCCAAACCTTCACGCCTTCCAAGGCAGCGAAACTGCGCAAAGCGCGCCGTGTTGCCTCCAACACACCGCCTGGCCCTGACAGGCCAGCCAAACCACGCCAACCCGCATGGGCGGCGGCCACCACTTTCTTGGCAGGGTTGTAAAACAGAATAGGCAAGCAGTCGGCCACCATGATGGTGCAAGCAACACCGGCCTCGCGGGTGAAACAGGCGTCCGCTTGCTGACCATCAGGCGTATCGTGGTGCAACTGCGACACCACATTGCCATGCACTTGTCGCATGAACACAGCGCGTTGTTGCAACTGAAACGCCAGCAACTGGCGGTTGTTGAAAACCGCTTGAGGGTCATCGCCCACATGGTTGCCCAAGTTCAAGCTGTCATAAGGAGACAAAGAAGACCCCCCTGCCCGATGGGTGCAGAACACTTGAGCCCCTGACCACTGGGGCAACAGGGCAGAGGCTTTAGGCTTCAAAGTCGGGGCAGGCAGAAGGTTGGGCGGCTTGAAAGCTGGGCAAGGCCATACACGCGTCAAACACTTGCAAAGTGCGGTCCAAGCCGCTCAAGTCCACCTTGAAGCGGTTGGCATTGAAGATTTGCGGCACCAACACGCAATCGGCCATGCTGGGTTGATCGCCGTGGCAAAAGCGCCCAGTGGCAGGTTGGTGAAGTTGTTTCTCGAAGGCCTCAAGACCCATACGCACCCAGTGGTGGTACCAAGTGTTTTTGGTGTCCTCGTCTAACTTCAAAGTTCCGCTGAGGTATTTCAAAACCCGCAGGTTATTCAGGGGGTGGATTTCGCAAGCAATGGACTGTGACAGTGCCCTCACGCGGTGTTTGCCTGCCGCGTCGCTGGGCAGCAGCGCGGGTTGGGGAAACTTGTCATCCAAATACTCCATGATGGCCATGGACTGCGTCAAGCGCAAGCCATCCACCTCCAGCACCGGCACCAAAGCATCGGCGTTGACTGCAGTGAATTCGTCTTGCAACTGCTGACCTTTGGCCAAGTGCACAGACACATAGTCGTAGCTCTGCCCCTTCAACGCCAAAGCGATACGAACCCGAAACGATGCTGAAGAACGGAAATAGGAGTAAAGCTTCATGACCATAGGATAAGCTTTTTGAGGGGCTTTGGAAGCCACGGCCTAATCGCTACACTCATGCCCCATACCGCCCCCTCAAAGAGCCCCCCTTGCTAAAAAACCCAGTCAAACATTGCCGAAACTGCGGTACCGCGGTGCTGATGCGTTTGCCCGACGACGGCGACACCCGCTTGCGAGCGGTCTGCCCCGCTTGCCACACGGTGCATTACGACAACCCCCTGAATGTGGTGGGCACCATCCCGGTGTGGGGAACGCAGGTGCTTTTATGCAAACGCAATATCGAGCCGCGCAAAGGTTTTTGGACCCTGCCCGCGGGCTTCATGGAACTACACGAATCCTTGGCACAAGGCGCAGCCCGAGAAACCGACGAAGAAGCTGGCGCCGACATCGAGATGCAAGCGCTGTTCACGGTGATCGATGTGCCCAAGGTCGGTCAGGTGCATTTCTTCTTCCGCGCCCAACTGCAAAGCGATCAGTTCAACCCAGGACACGAAACCATGGAGGCCAAACTGTTTGAAGAAGCCGATATTCCTTGGGACGATTTGGCGTTTCGTACTGTCCGCGAGACTTTGAAGGCGTTTTACGCTGACCGCGATGCTGGCGAGTTTGACTTTCACCAGCTCGTGATCGGGTAGGCACGTCATTGCGATTGAAACTTTCGTCATTGCGAAGCCCACAGGGCTGAAGCAATCCCCCGTCATTGCGATTGAAACTTTCGTCATTGCGAAGCCCACAGGGCTGAAGCAATCTATCGGCGAGCGCCACAGGCTCGGCCTCGCCTCCATGCTGTCACAACGTCGGCTTCGGCCGACCTGTAACGCTCGCCTTGCGAAACAGTCACTGTGAACAGCTGTCATTCCGATTAACTGTCATTGCGGTGAGCTGTCATTGCGAGGAGCCGTCATTGCGAGGAGCAATGCGACGAAGCAACCTTCATTTGCGCGACCAAGCCACGAGTACTTATGGCGCTTATCCTGCAAGGCACGGGGCGCAGGTCGGCCGCAGCCGACGTTGTGCAAGCATGG
>CALPPP020000149.1 GCA_943325485.2 Rickettsia typhi | reverse complement strand
TAGGTGAATCCAAAAGTAGCACCTAGAGTGTCGATTGTGTCAATTTTTTTAAAAAGCTACCTATGTTTTCACACAAACCTTTGCAAACACCCTTGTTTTGCTTGGTCATGGCAAGCACCATGGCCCTACATACCCATGCGCAAAACGCCAACGAACCTTCGAATACGCTGAAAGAGGTACGGGTTATCAACTTAACGCCCCTGCCTAGCTTAGGTCAAACCATAGACGAAGTCCCCACCAATGTCCAGTCTGCAACCGCCAAGGATATTGAACAAAGCCAAGCCATCAATTTGGCAGATTTTTTAAACAAAAATTTTGGCAGCGTTCATGTCAACGATAACTCTGGCAATCCTTTCCAAGTTGACATCAATTACCGAGGCTATACCGCATCGCCTTTGTTAGGCACACCGCAAGGCCTGTCTGTGTACATGGATGGTGTTCGCATGAACCAACCCTTTGGGGACGCCATCAGTTGGGACTTGATACCTAAGTCAGCTATCCAAGGTATCAGCTTGATGCCAGGTTCCAACCCTTTGTTTGGCTTAAACACATTGGGGGGTGCTCTTTCGATTCAGACCAAAGACGGCTTGACCAATCCAGGAACTGAGGCTGAAGTATCTCTAGGAATGCATAACCGAATCTCTACAGAAATTCAAAAAGGCGGAGTCACTGATGGCGGCATTAGCTATTACTTTTTAGGCAGCAAATTCACTGAAGATGGGTGGCGAACCGCCTCTAAGTCCGACGTCAACCAACTGTTCAGTAAGTTTGGTTGGAAAAACAAAGATACCGACCTTAAATTGACCTATGCCTACTCGGGTGGAAAGTTAATGGGCGGTGGGTTTCAACAAGAAAACATGCTTCAGCGAGACCGCTCTAGCGTTTTCACCAAAGATGACATCACCAACAACAACAGCCACTTTTTGAATTTGGAAGGCAAGCATGTTCTGAATGACGCCATGTTCCTGACTGGCAATGCTTACTACCGCAATTCCTTATCGCTGACATCCAATGCGGATATCAATGAAGAGTCATTTGGCCAAGGGATTTACTCCTCAGGTGAATCTGGCGTAGGCAGGTATACGGCAGCGCAAGTTTTAACGCTCAAGGGTCTCAGCGCAGAACGCGGCGGCCCCTATACAAGAACCACTGCAAATACAAATGCCAGATATAGCTCTACCGGCTTTTTCCCCTCGGACGCATGTATAACAAATGCAAATTCAAATGATGAGCCTAATGAAAAATGCACTGGCATTTTGAATACCACTCGAAGCAGCCAAAACACTTTTGGGCTGTCGGGTCAGCTGAATTTTTTGAGCGATGTCGCCTGGGGAGGCAACACCTTGGTGGTGGGTTCATCCTATGACAAAAGTCAAACTCAATTTAGTCAAAATGCCCAGTTTGGTTACTTGAATGCTGATCGATCGCTAACAACCGTTAAAGCATTTGCAGACGGCACACAAACTTCCGAAGGGGCTTTCAGCCAACAAGTCAACCTCGATTCAGGCACCACCAATTTCAGTGTTTTTGGCAGCAACACGCTATCGACTGCCAACCAAGTTCACATATCAGTTTCGGCTCGTTACAACTCATCGAAAGTCAGCAATAAAGACAGCTTGACGGATACCAATAATGCCAAGATTGAAAGCACCTTGCGTGCTGACTGTAGCGCCATACTTGCAGCAAACAGACCTGCTTGGTGTGTAACTGGACTCGCTACCGGCAGATGGCCAGGTACCAACAATACCTTGACAGCTGACCATACATTCCACCGCATCAACCCAGCCATAGGCTTGTCATTCACACCTAATCAAGGTTTCAAACCCTACGTCAACTACAGCGAAAGCAGTCGAGCGCCTACCTCCATTGAACTGGGCTGTGCTGACCCTGATTTTGGTTGCCGCCTACCTAACTCCATGGCGGGAGATCCTCCTTTAAAACAAGTTGTTGCCAAGTCGTTTGAGTTGGGAGCAAGAGGTAGAACAGATTCCCAATTGAATTGGAATGCGGGTTTATTTCAAGCTAGAAATTCAGACGATATTTTGTTTGTTGCCAACTCAAGTTCTACTGGCTATTTCAGGAACTTTGGCAAAACAAAACGTGTTGGCGCTGAGCTTGGCGTCAATAATTCCTTGGGTAAGTTATCTTATACAGCCAACTACACCTACTTAAAAGCCACTTACGAAACAGATGAGGTTGTTGGCAGTCCTTACAACAGCGTTGCGGATGACGGAAAAATCCAGATCAAAGCTGGCAACCAAATCCCTTTAATTCCTAAGCAGTTGATAAAGCTTCAAGCGGATTATCAATTCACACCCAAATACAACAGTGGTGTGCAGCTGATTTCTGTTGGCAGCAGTTACGCCCGAGGCAATGAAAATAACAAGCACCAATATGGCGTTGAAAATGAAAGTGGCGTTACCAGTTACGGTTCAGGCAAAGTACCTGCCTACACTGTTTTCAATTGGGTAGGAACCTACCAAGAAACGCCTCAACTGACCTATTTCAGCAATATCACCAATCTCTTCAATCGCAAGTACTACACATCGGGTCAATTGGGCCCTGCGGCTTTCACCCCAAATGGCGGCTACAACAACGGAGGGTGCGATGGCGTTAACTGGAACCCTACTACTCATGAAGGGGCTTGTGTTGGCGGCATGATGTATTCACCTGGCGCACCTCGAACCATCTATGTCGGTGTTCGGTATATGTTTGATAAACCGAAAGCCAAATAAAACATTCAATTAGTTTTCTTTATGAAGGATTACCAACCTCAATCACCTGATGGCGCTGGGCTAAATGCACCAGCGCTGTCATGGTTTCCAAGTGCAATTTTTCTTTGATTTGGGTTTGGTTGTTCGATATGGTTTTATGACTGACGTTCAACACATCGGCACATTCTGCAATGGTGTTTCCTAAGGCCAATAGGCGAAAAATTTCATATTCCCGAGGCGACAAGGAAGCAATGCGTTGAGTTTCCTGTCCAAATTCACCGCTCAAAGTTTCGGCATGTAGACCTTGGCTAAGGTATAGCTGACCTAGAAAAACCGCTTGCACCGCTCGCAACAGTTCTTCGGGCTCTGCATTTTTAGACACAAACCCCTGCGCTCCATTGTCTAAAGCGCGCTGTACGAGCGGAGGAGAGTCGTACATGCTGCACACCAATACCTTCGCATCGGCTTGCTTTTGCAAAATCTTTTGAAGCAAAGTCAAACCTCCTGCGCCTGGCATGGAGACATCGGTGACTGTGACATCGGGGAGATGCATTTGAAATGCTTGGTAGCCGTCGTCAGCGTTGGCGGCCTCGGCGACCACCTCAATGCCAGGCTCTTGCAACAACAAGCGCTTGTAGCCAGTTCTGACCACTGGATGGTCATCGACCAAAAGAACGCGAATCACAAAGACTCCTTGGGGATCTGTATGGCCAAGCGCACACCCTGACCCAGCTTGCTGCTGATGGTCATGTGGCCCGCCACACTGGCGACACGCTCTTGCATACCCAAGAGGCCAAAGCCTTGGTGTACTGCTTGGGTATCCGCCATACCCCGACCATCGTCCTCAATATTCAAGTTAAGTCCTTGCTCATCCAGCGTCAGTTGTACCTTTACATGTTTGGCATTGGCATGTCGTGTGACATTGGTCAATGCTTCTTGCACGATACGGTAAACCGTCACGCAAGCATAGTCATTTAAACCCTCGGGAAGGGCTGATGCCTTGAACTCACACAGGCTTTTTTGGTTGCTGTTTTGCCAGACTTCACATAATGCGATCAAGGCCTGCTCTAAACCCATGCTGTCCAGAGCAGGAGGGCGTAAACGATGCAACATCTGCCGCGTCATTTGAGACAAATGCTGTGCGGACTCCGATATACGTTTGACAGACGCCTCAGCGTCGGGGTGAAGCCGTCCAATGCGCTGCAACACCGCAACTTCTGTGCGGATGGCTGTGCTGGTTTGACCCATGTCATCATGCAGTTCTCGTGCTAAGGCCAAGCGTTCGTCTTCCTTTGCGGTATAGATTCTTTGCAACAAGTCGCTTTTGTGTTGCAGCAATTCTTGCACTTTCAGCTCAGAACTGATGCGCTCTTGCAGTCGGGCGTGGGCTTCTTTGGTACGCCGCCAAGCAAACCACCATAAGCCCAAACTCAAGACAAGCAGCGTCAATGGCAGCTCATCCAGTTGCAAGGCTTCATAGTTTTGGCTGAACAAAGCGACTTGTTCTTGCAATTCTGTGATGGTCGCGACGCCCGCAAAAACCAAGACAACGATCAAGACCAGTGAAAGGTCATTGTGAATTTGTTTGAATTTCATGATTTTGAAAGTTTGACTTAATCTATTTTATATAGCTCTA
This sequence comes from Rickettsia typhi, assembly GCA_943325485.2. Lineage (GTDB taxonomy): Bacteria > Pseudomonadota > Gammaproteobacteria > Burkholderiales > Burkholderiaceae_C > Limnohabitans. Next base: position 3 of record CALPPP020000149.1, on the reverse strand, counting down.
TCT
>CALPPP020000148.1 GCA_943325485.2 Rickettsia typhi | reverse complement strand
CTGCACGGGCTTGGTTTTTTTGCCGGTCCATGGCGGCATGGAAACCTGCTTCGTCGACTTGCAAAGCCCGCTCGCGGCAAACGTCGTTGGTCAGGTCCAGCGGGAAGCCATAGGTGTCGTGCAATTTAAAAGCCACCTCGCCCGGCAAGACCTTCACACCATTGGCCAAGGCCTCGTCCAAGATGTGCATGCCGATTTCCAGCGTCTCGTAAAACCGCTCTTCCTCGGTTTTCAAAATCGCGGTGATGCGATCGGCTTGCGCTGCCAAGCTGGGATAGGCCGCACCCATGAGGGCGACCAAATCGGGCACCAGTTTGTGGAAGAACGGTGTTTTTTGGCCCAGCTTGTAGCCGTGGCGGATGGCGCGGCGGATGATGCGCCGCTGCACATAGCCGCGCCCCTCGTTGGAAGGCACCACACCGTCGCTGACCAAAAACGCAGTCGCCCGCAAATGGTCGGCAATCACCCGCAGCGAAGGCGTCGCCACATCAGCACAGCCGGTTTCACGGGCGGCGGCTTTGATCAGGGTGGCAAACAGGTCAATTTCATAGTTGCTGTGCACATGCTGCAGGATGGCCGCCAAGCGCTCGAGGCCCATGCCGGTGTCCACGCAAGGTGCGGGCAACGGCGTGACCGAACCGTCTTCGTGCATTTCAAACTGCATGAACACGTTGTTCCAAATTTCGATGAAGCGGTCGCCGTCTTCCTCGGGGCTGCCGGGGGGGCCGCCCGGGATGTGGTCGCCGTGGTCGTAAAAAATCTCGCTGCACGGGCCGCAAGGGCCGGTGTCGGCCATCATCCAAAAGTTGTCGCTCTTGTAGCGCCCGCCCTTGTTGTCGCCGATGCGGATGACCCGCTCGGGGGGCAGACCAATTTCTTTTGTCCAAATGTCGTAGGCCTCGTCGTCTTCTTGGTAGACGGTGGCCAGCAAGCGTTCTTTGGGCAGCTTGTAGACCTCGGTCAGCAACTCCCACGCCCATTTCAGCGATTCGCGCTTGAAATAGTCGCCAAACGACCAGTTGCCGAGCATTTCGAAAAAGGTGTGGTGCCGCGCGGTGTAGCCCACGTTTTCCAAATCGTTGTGCTTGCCACCGGCCCGCAAGCAAGCTTGCACCGAGGCAGCGCGGACATAGGAGCGCTTGTCCGAGCCCAAAAACACGTCTTTGAACTGCACCATGCCCGAGTTGGTGAACATGAGCGTCGGGTCATTGCCCGGCACCAAAGGGCTGGACGCCACCACGGTGTGGCCTTTGGTGGCGAAAAAATCGAGGAAACTTTGCCGAATGTCGGCGACAGAAACAGGGGCTGAAGTCATAAGGAATTTTATGCCATGATTCGCATTGAACTTTCAACGACAACGGCCCTGCTATGGACATGCAAACCTCTCCCCTCGCCTTGCTCAAAGACCCCAGCCTGCTCAAAACTGATGCACTGATCAACGGTGAGTGGGTCAAAGGCTCGCAACGCTTCGACGTGCTCGACCCCAGCAACGGGCGCAAGTTGGCCGATGTGGCCAACCTTGGCGCTGATGAAGCCACCCGCGCCATCGCGGCAGCTGACGCCGCTTGGCCCGCATGGCGAAACAAAACCGCCAAAGAGCGCAGCATCATTTTGCGCAAATGGTATGACTTGCTCATGGCCCATGCCGACGACTTGGCCCGCATCCTCACCGCTGAACAAGGCAAGCCATACGCTGAAGCCAAAGGCGAAGTCATCTATGGCGCCAGTTTTGTCGAGTGGTACGCCGAAGAAGCCAAAAGGGTGAATGGCGAAACCCTGCCGCAGTTTGACAACAACCGACGCCTCATGGTGTTGCAGCAGCCCATTGGCGTGTGCGCCGCCATCACGCCCTGGAATTTCCCCTTGGCCATGATCACCCGCAAAGTCGCGCCTGCGCTGGCAGCGGGCTGCCCCGTCATCATCAAACCCGCCGAACTCACGCCGCTTACCGCCTTGGCTGCCACCGAGCTGGCAGTACGTGCCGGACTGCCTGCGGGTGTGTTGAATGTGCTGACCGCCGACAGTGCCAACAGCATCGCTATAGGCAAAGTGTTTTGCGCCAGCGACACGGTGCGCCACATCAGCTTCACCGGCTCCACCGAAGTGGGGCGCATCCTGATGGCGCAGTCGGCACCCACGGTGAAAAAACTCGCTTTGGAGTTGGGCGGCAACGCGCCCTTCATCGTGTTTGACGATGCCGACATTGACTCGGCGGTTGAAGGCGCCATGATCAGCAAATTCCGCAATGCCGGACAAACCTGCGTGTGCGCCAACCGCATCTATGTGCAAGACGGTGTGTATGAAGCATTTGTGCAAAAGTTTGCGACCAAAGTCGCCACGCTCAAGGTGGGTAATGGCTTTGCCGATGGGGTGACGCAAGGCCCCTTGATCGAGGACGCAGCGGTGGAAAAAGTAGAGCGCCATGTGGCTGACGCTGTGAAGCAAGGCGGGCGTGTGCTGGCCGGTGGCAAAAAAATGCAAGGTCAGTTTTTCGAGCCCACCGTCATCGCCGACGCCAAGGCCAGCATGTTGTGCGCCAAGGAAGAAACCTTTGGTCCGTTTGCGCCGGTGTTTCGTTTCTCCACAGAGCAAGAAGCGATTGATGCGGCCAACAACACCGAATTTGGTTTGGCCAGTTACTTTTACAGCCGCGATGTGGGACGCATTTACCGCGTGGCCGAAGCTTTGGAGTACGGCATGGTGGGCATCAATGTCGGCGTCATCGCCACCGAACATGTGCCGTTTGGCGGCGTGAAGCAGTCGGGTTTAGGTCGCGAGGGCTCAAGCCATGGCATGACTGAATACCTTGAAATGAAATACCTTTGTATTGGTGATATATTAGGAAAATGATAATTACTGATATTTTTATAAAAAATAATGAATTTTGAAAATTTTATTTAAATTTAGTAGTTATTTAAATAAACAAAAACCTTTGTCAATAACTGTTATTATTTTTGCTTATGAATAACCATATTTATATTCGCTTTTTAACCCTGCTACACACCATTGAGGGCAAGGGAGAACTTCCCGTTTTGGACCTTGATGCGAAAAAATTGCTCGAAACGATTGCCGTTCGCCATTCACAAGGCAAGCCACTGACCGTAACGGAAGCGATGGCGATGTCGCATATCGCCTCGCCTGCCACGATTCATCGCAAATTAGATGTACTGCGAGAAATAGGCATGATCGATACCCAATTTGAAGGCACCAACCGGCGCACCAAATTTTTAGCGCCTACATCTGCTGCCGTTCAGTACTTTCAAGCCCATAGCAAGGCCATGAACCAAGCCATGGCACAAAACCCCTGAGCTGCGGTTTTCTTTAACTAGATAAGTACAACGCCAGTCTTGCTTTGCAAGAACTCGCGGGTCACGCCGTCGGCCAGCTCCACGACTTTTAAGCCCTCAGGGGTCACATCCATCACTGCAAGATCGGTGATGATGCGGTCCACAACGCCGACGCCTGTCAAAGGCAAGGTGCATTGCGGCAGGATTTTCAAATCCTCGGTACCGTCTTTTTTCTTGGCCACATGCTCCATCAAAATGATGACGCGCTTGACGCCAGCGACCAAATCCATGGCGCCGCCCATACCCTTGACCATCTTGCCCGGAATCATCCAGTTGGCCAGATCGCCTTTTTCGCTCACCTGCATGGCGCCCAAAATCGAGAGGTTGATCTTGCCGCCGCGGATCATGGCAAAGCTGTCGTGACTGCCAAAAATCGAAGTGCCCGCCAAGGTGGTGACGGTTTGCTTACCGGCGTTGATGAGGTCGGCGTCCACATGGTCTTCATTGGGAAAGGGGCCAATGCCCAACATGCCGTTCTCGGACTGCAACCACACCTCGATATTGCTGGGCACATGGTTGGCCACCAGCGTGGGAATGCCGATACCGAGATTGACATAAAAACCGTCTTCTAACTCGTGGGCAGCACGGGCTGCCATTTGGTCTTGGCTCCAGCTCATGGTCAGACCCCCGCTTTCTCTGTGATGGTTCTTTTTTCAATGCGCTTTTCAGGATGGGCATTGAGCACAATGCGGTGCACGTAAATGCCCGGCAAATGCACATGATCGGGGTCCAGTTCTCCCACTTCGACGATTTTTTCCACCTCCACCACACAGACCTTGCCGGCCATGGCCACAGCAGGGTTGAAGTTGCGAGCGGTTAAACGAAACTGCAAATTGCCCACGCGGTCAGCGGCATAGGCTTTCACCAAGGACACATCGGGCACCAAAGAGCGCTCCATGACATAGGTTTCGCCATCAAACTCGCGTAATTCTTTGCCATCGGCCACCACGGTGCCCACACCGGTTTTGGTGAAAAAAGCGGGAATGCCAGCGCCACCAGCGCGAAGCTTTTCGGCCAAGGTGCCT
>CALPPP020000147.1 GCA_943325485.2 Rickettsia typhi | reverse complement strand
GGTAAGCCAGTTGATCCTTTGAAGTTTTTACCTCAGCGCTAATTCTCTCCAATGACGAATAAGAATTCTTCAGATGAGAGCCTGAGTGACTCACCACAAGAACAGAACTTGCCTGTATGGATTGAATCTCTTGATCTCGATGCTCAAGGGATAGCCCATAGAGCAGATGGAAAAGTGGTGTTTGTTGAAGGGGCCTTGCCATTTGAATCAGTGAATGTGAATGTTCACAGGAAAAAAAATAATTGGGAATTGGGTACCCTCAGTCGTATTCACCATGAATCTTCTCAGCGGGTAAAGCCTCAATGTATTTACTTCGGTTTGCATTCAAATGCATGCGGTGGTTGCAAGATGCAACACCTCAATCCAAGCGCCCAAGTTGCTGTTAAACAGCGAGTCATTGAAGATAATCTTTGGCACCTTGGTAAGGTTAAACCTGAGTTCATCTTAAGACCGATTCAAGGCTTAGATTGGGCCTACCGCTACAGAGCCAGACTTTCAGTTCGATATGTGAGAAAAAAAGCAAAAGTACTGATTGGTTTTCATGAGCGAAAAAGCAGTTATGTTGCGGATATGTCTAGTTGTGAGGTTCTCCCAACCAAGGTATCCCAGTTGCTTCTACCACTTCGCGCTTTAATTGAAAGTCTAGAGGCCAAAGAGAATTGTCCTCAGCTTGAGTTGGCGTGTACCAAAACCACCATTGCTTTTGTACTTCGCCATATGCAACCATTAAGTGCGCATGACATTGATCTGTTGAGGCGTTTTTCTTCTGAGTATGGGGTTCAGTGGTGGTTGCAGTCCAAAGGTCCGGAGTCGGTAAAGTTAATGGACGCAGAGGAGCTTGCACCTGAATTGCAAATGCTCAGCTACGAGTTGCCTGATTTTGACCTTGTGATGAAATTTCGCCCAACTGACTTCACGCAAGTCAATCCATTCATCAATGAAGTCATGGTGTCTAAAGCAGTCAATTTGCTAGGCATCGCAAAGACCGATCGCATCATCGATTGGTTTTGTGGATTAGGAAACTTTACCCTACCCATTGCAACCTTGGCCAGAGAAGTGGTGGGAATCGAGGGCAGTCAATCGATGGTGGAGTTAGCTCAACTCAATTTGAGTATCAACTCAAAAGCCGCATCCCTTTACCCGGATCGACTGTGTGGTGTAGATTTTTATTCCCAAAATCTTTTTGAAATGACAGACGAAAAACTTTATGAGCTTGGAACAGCCGATAAGTGGTTGATTGATCCACCCAGAGAGGGAGCCCATGCTTTGATTAACTCGCTTGTGAGCCTGATGCAGAAATCCGATTTAAAAAATTGGTCTGCACCGAAAAGGATTGTTTATATAAGCTGCAATCCTGCAACCCTTGCCAGGGACGCCGGCTTATTGGTCCACCAAGCTGGCTATGTGTGTAAGTCGGCTGGAATGCTCAATATGTTCCCGCATACAGCGCATGTAGAAAGCATGGCTGTTTTTGAACTCAATTAAAAAGGCCTCTGAAAGAGACCTTTTATTGGTTTAGTCTTTAGAAGTTTTTACTCTCTATCGCCGCCCATCACGCCCAAGAGGACGAGAAGGCTTTGAAAGATATTGATGGCATTCATGTAAAGAGCAAGGGTGGCGCTGATGTAGTTGGTTTCTCCGCCATCAATAATTCGCTTGATGTCGTAGAGCATAAAGGCACTGAATATACCGATCGACAAAACGGATATAGCCAGCATTGCAGCACTTGATCCAACAAAAATATTGATGATGCTGGCAACCATCAAAACGATGACACCGACAAAAAGCCATTTGCCCATGCTGGATAAATCACGCTTGATGACTGTTGCCAAACTGGCCATCACAAAAAAGACACCTGCAGTGCCACCGAAAGCGGTCATCACAATCTCGGTTCCATTCTTAAAACCCAAAACCATCGCGATAAGCCGCGAAAGCATAAGTCCCATGAAAAAGGTGAATCCAAGCAAAAAAACAATTCCCAAGGAAGAATTTTTGTTTTTCTCTATCGCATAAACAAAACCAAAGGTTCCTGCTAAAAAGACAACCAATCCCAGTCCGCCTGAGAGGTAGTAACTTACCCCACTTGCAATACCAAACCAAGCGCCCAAAACAGTGGGAAGCAGGGTCAAGGTGAGTAGCCAATAGGTATTGCGAAGAACTTTGTTACTGTCAATTGAGTCAACGCTTAGGTCGCGAAAACCAATGGTTTCAACTTGGTCTGTCATCTTAATCTCCTTAAAGATCTGTGCTGATAAGTTGGGGACTATTGTATCTAAATCAAGTCCATTTTGAATATAAGGTGAATGATAAGCTAAGCCTCTTTTCCAATGTTCGAAAACTCAAATGCAAACCAAATTTTTCCTTCAATTGTCGGATGTCAAGGCCATGGCTACAGCTGCAGAGGCTGAAGCCAACAAGAACCAATGGGCAGTGACTTTTGCCATTGTTGATGATGGTGGACACTTGTTGTGGCTACAAAGGTTAGATGGCGCTGCGCCAATATCTGCCCACATTGCCCCCGCTAAAGCGCACACGGCGGCATTAGGTCGCAGAGAAAGCAAAGTTTATGAAGACATTATCAATTCTGGTCGCTACTCATTTTTGAGTGTGCCGCTTCTAGAGGGTTTGCTTGAAGGTGGCGTGCCCATCATCAAAGACGGACACACGATTGGTGCTGTTGGTGTCAGTGGTGTTAAGTCTAACGAGGATGCACAGATAGCAAAGGCAGCGATATCGGCGTTAGACAATTCATCTGCTCAGTAAATCAACCTCTCCGGTTTGATTTCTTGCAAAATGGTTGTTGCAATTTCTTCAATACTTTTGGTGGTGGTTGAAAGCCAACGAATACCATACCGTCGCATCATTGACTCTGCCTCACGTACCTCCATTTTGCAATTGTCAAGACTTGCATACCGAGACTGTGGACGGCGCTCATTTCTGATTTCGCTCAAGCGATCAGGGTGTATCGTTAATCCGAATATCTTAGGTAAATGCGGCAGCAGAGCTGGTGGAAACATCTGTCTTTCAAAATCCTCTGGAATTAAAGGATAGTTTGAGGCTTTCAAGCCATGCTGCATGGCCAAATACAAACTGGTAGGTGTTTTTCCACTGCGACTGACGCCTACCAAAATCACATCTGACTTTTCTAAATCTACTTGTGTTTGCCCATCATCATGGGCCAAGCTGAAATTGATGGCTTCTATTCTGTTTTGATAAGCCTTGCTTTTGCTTGCGTCAGAAAAACGACCGATTCGGTGGTTTGACTTTGTTTTAAATTCTGTCTCTAACGGATTGACAAAGTTACTGAACATATCAAGGATCATTCCCTTGCACCCTTGACTGACAACTTTCAATACTTCTTCATTGGCTAATGTCGTGAAAACAATGGGTTTAAGACCATCTTGTTCAAAGCAAGAGTTAATTCGCTCAACCGTCAGATGTGCCTTTTCAACCGTATCAATAAATGGCAGACGGATATGTCGGTATTCAAACTCAAATTGAGCCAATATGGCATTGCCAAATGTTTCCGCGGTGATGCCTGTTCCGTCTGAAACAAAAAAAACAGATCTGTTGGTCATGATCAGGAAAAATTCATAAAGTGAAAAGAATCAAGTCTAAAATCTAAACAATTACAGATTTTTTTGACGGATTCGTACTCTTCAAAGCACAACAACATAAGAGTCCTTGATTCACGTTGAAAACTAATTGCATTCATGTGCATTTAGTCGTATTTTAACTTTGGAGTTTTCTATGTCTGCACTTTTTCATGCGACAGATTTAGTCGTGCCCTTTGAATTATTACGCATGACAGATGTTGAATCTGTAGGGGGCAAAAATGCCAGCCTGGGCGAAATGATTTCGCAACTTCCTGAGGGTGTTCGCGTCCCAACCGGATTCGCGACCACTGCATATGCATTCAAACAGTTTTTAAACCATGGTGATTTAGGCAATCGCATCCATAGCTTGCTGCAAGGCTTGGATACAAATAATTTGGTGCAATTATCTGAAGTAGGCCAGCAAATTCGAGAATCGATACTGGCACAACCCTTCAACAAGGACCTTGAGGATGCGATTAGATTTCATTTCACCCAACTCAATGGTCAGTCAACGTCTGCCTCCTATGCTGTGAGATCTTCGGCTACAGCCGAGGATCTTCCCGATGCCTCTTTTGCAGGTCAGCAGGAAAGTTTTTTAAATGTAGAGGGCATTGACCAAGTGTTGGTCAAGGTAAAAGAAGTTTTTGCTTCTCTTTATAACGATAGAGCCATCAGTTACAGAGTTCACAAGGGTTTTGCACACGCAGATGTGGCTTTGTCTGCGGGCGTTCAGCGCATGGTCAGATCGGATTTGGCTACCTCGGGTGTGATGTTCACCATAGATACT
>CALPPP020000146.1 GCA_943325485.2 Rickettsia typhi | reverse complement strand
GCGATTTGCTTGTTCAATCTGCCTGCCACGATGCGTTCCAGCACTTGGGCTTCACGTGTGGTCAGTTTGGCCATGAGGGCATCGCGGTTGGCGGCGGTTTGTGAGTCGTTGAAGGAGTCACGGGCTTGGTCAAGCATGCGTTCAACCAAGCTGACCAATTCTTCTTCTTTGAAGGGCTTTTGGATGAAATCCATGGCGCCTTTTTTCATGGTGGTCACAGCCATGGGCACATCGCCGTGACCTGTGATGAAGACAATGGGCAAAGGTGATTTGCGCTCAACCAAGCGGTCTTGCAGTTCTAGGCCGGAAATGCCTGGCATACGAATGTCGACGATCAAGCACGCCACTTCGCGTGGGTCATAGCGGCTTAAGAAATTTTCGGCAGAATCAAAACAGCGAACACGGTAATCCTTGCCTTCGAGCAACCATTGCAAGGAGTCACGCACGGCCTCATCGTCATCGACCACATAGACATTGCCTTTTTTGGGGATCAAACTCATCTCAAGCTCCAAGGGGCCACTGAAGGCATTAAAGGGGTATCAAGGTTTTGCTCGCTGGTAGCCAAAATGAAAAACGACCCCCAACTATCAGTTTTCCATTGTAGATGTTCTCGGCTGTCATGCGGCCTTGGTGAGACTCGATGATCGTTCGGCACAAATTCAGACCTATGCCCATGCCTTCATTCTTCGTGGTGTAGAACGCCTCAAACACGCGCTCCATCACCTCGGCTGTCATACCCGAGCCAGAATCGCTGACGGAAAACTCCACCACGTCTTGACCCTCTACTTCTTTGGGCACCACTTGCAGTTCAACATAGCGTTGGTTGACAGGGCGCTGTGCGTGTTCAATGGCCTCAGCCGCATTCTTCAATAAATTGATGAGAACTTGCTCTATCAATATGGGATCGATATGCAATTTAGATAAGCGGTCAGAAACAAACAAGCTGAGTTTGACTTGCCTGCGACGCAGCTCGGTATCCGCAAGGTCAACCGCCTCTGCCACGATGGGAGCGACCAAAGAGTTGATGCGGTTGGTTTCACTGCGCTTCACAAAACTTCGGATGCGCTGAATAATTTGACCTGCACGTTGGGCTTGGCGGGACGTTTTTTCGAGCGCGACTTTTAGCTCGTCCTCGGTGATTTGCTTGCCCTGCAACCGGGTCAACATGCCGTTGCAATAGTTGGCAATGGCAGTCAGGGGTTGGTTCAACTCATGCGCAACACTTGAAGCCATCTCGCCCATGGTGATCAAGCGACTCGCCGACTGAGCGCGTTCGGATTGCAACGCGGCTTGTTCTTCGGCCAATCGTCTGGCCGTGATGTCGGTCGAGATGACCATTTGGGCAAGGCGTCCATCGACCCAGTTGAAATAGCGGGTTCGTACCTCTAGCCATTTGTTCAGATCAGGGACATAGACCTCCGCATTTTCGGTGCGGGCTTGCGTGAGGTTCAGGGCCGGCATGCCCACCATATCGTCTACGCTGTCCAAATTTTGATTTTCATTGAGGGGCAGTGTGCCGGCTTGGCTTACCAACTCCAGGTGTCCCTTGCCTTGGTTGCCAAACCACTGGCGATACAACTTGTTGGCAAAAAGAAGTTCTGCGCTTCCCAAAGGGGATACCGACACAGAGGCATCCAAAGCTTCTAGCACCGTGGTGAAGCGCTCGTGCGAGGCCGAGAGTTGTTCGCGAATTTTGTTGGGCTCGGTGATGTCGGTCATGGAGGTCATCCACCCCGTTTGCTGCCCCACTGCATCTATCAATGGCGAGACATACAGCCTTGCATCAAAAATGCTGCCGTTTTTACGTCGGACCCGAATTTGAAAACCGCTCAAGGTGGTGCGACCGTTGAGTTGATCGCTGAGTTTGCTGTTGAGCATATCTCTGTCTTCATCTGGCCAATAAGGAAAGGGCGATCCTGAGCCAACCAGTTCGGCTTCGCTCCAGCCAGTCATTTGACAAAAAGCGGCATTCACGTAAGTGATGCGACCATTCATGTCCATGGCTCGCATACCAGTGAGCACGGAGTTTTCCATGGCGCGGCGGAAATTGGTTTCGGTGATCAAGGCTTGTTGGGCTTGCAAGCGTCTGCGGGTGTGTCGCCATGTGCCAATCAACATCCAAGTGGTCATGCCACTGAGCAGCATCACTAACCAGAAAAGTCCGCTGCCGATCAGAACTTGGGAAGTGCGATAGGCCTGCGCACGAAGTTGCAAACTGTTGCCGATGGTGGAGATAGGCACGATGTATTCATAGGCTTTGGACTCCCATGGGGAATACTCCCACAAACCTGTACGCGGTTTGATGCTTTGACCTGCCAGCATGGCATTGTTGCCATCGACCAAAGCAACCGCGTGGCGGGCGGTGATTTCAGCGGGAACGGTATACCTGAGCAAGCCATCGATCGAATACTCCACCATCAGCACACCACTGAAACGGGTGTTGTTGCTGATGGGGATATGGAATTGGATCTGGGTTTCGGTTTGACCCATTTTCTCCCTTGGCTTGAGGGTGATGGGAGGAGAAAAAATGGCTTGGCGCAATTCTTTCGCCAATGAGTAGGTGTCTTCGGTTTCAGGGTGTTCTAGCCATGTCCCTTGGTAGCTGGAATGCATCATGTCCAAACTGCTGCTGCTGGCTTTGGCCTTGACGCGACGGTACTCATCCACCCAGAGGATGGCATTGATTTCAGGGTATTGCTTTAGGAGTTCACTGGATTGGTCCTCAATCTCGGCCACACTCAGCTTGTCAACACCGATGTCTCTTGCCAGTTTCATCATTCGCTCTTGCTGTTCCAGCAAATGCAGGCGCATTTTTTGGTTGGCGTACTCCAAATCACGCTGAACGCTCTCTTGTTCGCGCTCCATTTCCTCGTAGCGCAAGTAACCCACGCTGCTGATAATGGCCAGAAGAAAAATGGCGACCGCAGCAATCGGCGCCAACAAGGCCACCCGGTCTTGTCGGTTAGGCGTTTGTTTCTTCCACCAAGCTACCCAGCGTCTGGTTAGGGGCTTGATCAGTTGGGTGATTTTTTGGAATTGCATCTTGCTTGAGTTTAGGTCACCACTGCTTTGTTAAAAACCTCGAGAAGCTTCAATTTTTCATATTAAGAAATTGGTAGGCACTATTTGAAATTATCATTGAAACATGCGACACTTTCATCAAGCAAAGCCCCATAAGGAGACAAACCATGGCTGCTCAAACGGAACCCTTGCGTACCTTCGCCTTGAATGACAGTGACAGCCAAGAAACCCGTGAGTGGATGGACGCGCTCTCCGCCGTCATCGCCTCGGAGGGCCCAGAGCGTGCCCACTTTTTATTAGAGCAACTGCTCGAGCACGCCCGCGAAAACAGCATCGACATGCCGTTTTCAGCCAACACGGGCTATGTCAACACCTTGGAACCTGATCAAGAAGAGCGCTGCCCGGGCAATATTGAAATTGAAGAACGTCTTCGCGCTTATATGCGTTGGAACGCCATGGCCATGGTGGTCAAGGCCAATCGCCACAACCCCGCCGATGGCGGCGATTTGGGAGGACACATTGGTTCTTTCGCTTCGCTGGCCCACATGTTCGGTGCCGGTTTCAACCATTTTTGGCACGCTGAAAACGAACACCACGGTGGCGACTTGCTCTATATCCAAGGCCATGTGTCGCCCGGCGTGTATGCCCGTGCTTATTTAGAAGGGCGTCTGAGCGAAGAGCAGTTGCTTCATTTCCGACAAGAGGTGGATGGCAAAGGCTTGTCGAGCTACCCCCACCCCAAACTCATGCCCGAGTTTTGGCAGTTCCCCACCGTCTCCATGGGCCTGGGCCCCTTGATGGCGATTTACCAAGCACGTTTTTTGAAGTATTTGCATGCCCGTGGCATTGCCAACACAGAGAACCGCAAGGTCTGGGTGTTTTGCGGTGACGGCGAGATGGACGAGGTGGAGTCACTGGGTGCCATCGGTTTGGCCGCCCGTGAAAAACTCGATAACCTGATTTTTGTCATCAACTGCAATTTGCAGCGTTTGGATGGCCCCGTGCGAGGCAACGGCAAGATCATCCAAGAGTTAGAGAGTGAATTCCGTGGCGCTGGTTGGAACGTACTCAAACTGATTTGGGGTAGCAACTGGGACCCCTTGATTGCCCGCGACAAAGACGGCGCACTTCGACGCATCATGATGGAAACGGTAGACGGCGACTACCAAGCTTTCAAAGCCAACGATGGCGCTTATGTGCGCAAACATTTCTTTGGCCGTGACCCGCAAACCTTGGAGATGGTGGCCAAGATGAGCGATGACGATATTTGGAATTTGCGCCGTGGTGGCCACGACCCGCAAAAGGTCTATGCCGCTTATGCAGCCGCCGTCAAGCACAAGGGCCAGCCTTCTGTGTTGCTCATCAAAACCGTCAAAGGTTTTGGCATGGGCTCCTCGGGCGAG
>CALPPP020000145.1 GCA_943325485.2 Rickettsia typhi | reverse complement strand
TTGATCACCACAATCCCTTTGGTGTTGGGTGTGATTTTTGATCGAATATCGGCAATATCAGGCATCCATCCATTGGACTCATCGCACATATAGTGAACAGGTGTTCCGCCTGAAAGACTCACTGCTGCAGTCCACAATGGGTAATCTGGCGCAGGTAACAGCATTTCGTCACCATCATTAAGCAATGCATTGGTCGCCATGACAATCAATTCGCTGGCACCATTGCCTAGGTAAATATCATCTAAGGTGACGCCGTCCACGCCCTGCTCTTGGCTGTATTGCATGACAGCTTTTCTGGCTGCAAAAATACCTTTGCTGTCCGAATAAGCCGCCGCACTGGGCAAATTACGGATCATGTCCTGCTGAATTTCCTCGGGCGCATCAAACCCAAACACCGCTAAATTTCCAATGTTTAGCTTGATGATCTTGTGCCCCTCTTCTTCCATTTGACGGGCTTTATCTAAAACAGGCCCGCGAATGTCATAGCAGACATTGGCAAGCTTGGCAGACTTATGGATGGTTTTCATAGACTCTCCCTATGCGTGTGCAGGGCTAAAACCTATAATTTGACCATACTTCAAGGGCTATCCGCCTTTCTATTCCCCTTAAACACAATGAAATTACAACCTGACCGCATCCTTGGGCAAACCGTTACTGGACACGGCAGTGGCTGGTTAGCCATAGACGGTGAGAGGTTCCACCAAAATTTGGTGATAGCTTGGAATGGACTCAGATTACCTTGTCAAGTCAGTTTTGAGGATTTACTTGTCTCAACCGAATTAACTTCATTGCTTGACTTGAAACCTGAGATTTTGTTGGTAGGGGGTGGAACACAAAAGATCAATATTGCACCTGCAAAATTAGCCAGATTGTCTGCTCTGAACATTGGCGTAGAGTCTATGGACACCGCTGCTGCTTGCAGGACTTACAACATACTGGCCTCAGAAAACAGAAAAGTGGCGGCAATTCTTTTGCTCTATCCGACTATTGAGGAAAAGACTTAGGCATTTTCAGGATAAAATGGCTTTCTTTTCGAAGTAACTCTTCGGACTTTATGTCACACCGGACTATGAACCATGGCGATTGTTGTCAATAAACACCTCCCCGAATTTGAAGCCAATGCAACTGGAGGCGTAAAAGTAAGCCACCAGTCGCATGTCGGCCAAACAGTTATTCTGTACTTTTACCCCAAGGACAACACGCCTGGATGCACCACTGAAGCCATGCAGTTCAGAGATAAGTTTAAGGACTTCACAAAAGCTGGCGCTGTTATTTTTGGAGTCTCCAGAGACAATATGCGCTCCCACGATAGCTTCAAAGAGAAGCTAGAACTGCCTTTTGAGCTTATTGCAGACACTGAAGAAAAAATGTGCCATATGTTTGGCGTTGTAAAAAACAAAATCATGTACGGAAAAAAAGTTAAGGGAATTGAAAGAAGTACTTTTCTTGTCGGAGCAGATGGTGTTCTGAAGCAAGAATGGCGAGGCCTCAAGGTTCCCGGGCATGTGGACGAAGTATTAAAGGCAGTCAAAGCATTGAAAAAAGCAACTGCCACTGCCTAACTCTCATGCCTTTGCCACCAGCCCCTACAAAACGCGCATCAACGCTTCAGCCAAAAAACAAAGCCTTATCTGAGAAGCCTTTTAAGCTCTCCGATAAAAAGGTCCTATCAGAGAAAAATTCTGATCCTTTTTTGAGTGAGCCTGTCAAACATCATTCATCGACAGATGAAACAGCTACCGATTTTTCTTTAAAGACCTTCCAACCACCTCGTCTGAAAACAATGGTTGAAGCCCCGCCCGTTCAGGTCAAACCTAAAAAAACCAAAAAATTGAGCTCTGTTGGGCCTGCCAAACTTTTTGTCCTTGACACCAATGTTTTGATGCACGACCCCATGTGCCTTTTCCGGTTTGAAGAGCACGATGTTTTTCTCCCTATGATTGTTCTTGAGGAGTTAGACAGCAACAAAAAGGGTATGACCGAAGTTGCCCGTAATGCAAGACAAACCAGCAGAACACTTGATGCACTGGTTGGTTTAAAAGACTCTGACATATCCCTTGGCATTTCTCTCAGTGGTACGGGACATTCCGATGTTGGTGGAAAGCTTTTTTTCCAAACAAAACCATTGGAGTACGCCCTTCCAACCAGTCTGCCGCAAGGGAAAGCTGACAACCAGATTTTGGGGGTTGTTCAGGCACTGGGAAAGCTCTACCACGAGAGACAAGTAGTTCTTGTTTCAAAAGACATCAATATGCGGGTCAAGGCTCGCGCACTGGGATTGCCCGCTGAGGACTATCAAAACGATAAAACCTTAGAGGATGGCGATCTTCTCTACTCTGGATCTTTGGCGCTTCCCATAGACTTTTGGTCTAAACAAGCTAAAACGGTTGAAAGCTGGCAAGCAAGTGGCAATACCTTTTACAGAATTGGTGGCCCTATTGTTTCTAGTATGCACATCAACCAATTCATCTATTTCGAGGCCCCTGGCGAACCAAGTCTGTATGCCCGCGTCACAGAAATCCGAGGGAAAACTGCTGTTTTTAAAACGCTTAAAGACTTTGGCCATGTCAAAAATGCAGCATGGGGTGTGACCGCTCGCAACAGAGAGCAAAATTTTGCGCTCAATATGCTGATGGATCCTGAGATTGATTTCGTGACGCTCACCGGTACAGCAGGCACTGGTAAAACCCTGTTAGCCCTTGCCTCGGGTCTGATACAAGTGCTTGATGAGAGAAGATATTCTGAAATCATCATGACGCGAGCAACTGTCAGCGTTGGTGAAGATATTGGCTTTTTACCCGGTACAGAAGAAGAAAAAATGGGTCCATGGATGGGCGCACTCGATGACAATCTTGAAGTCTTAGCTAAAACAGATACAAGCACAGGCGAATGGGGCAGAGCTGCAACCAACGAGCTTATCCGCAGCAAAATTAAAATTAAAAGCCTGAACTTTATGCGTGGACGAACTTTCATGAATAAGTTTGTCATCATTGACGAAGCTCAAAATCTGACGCCTAAACAAATGAAGACATTGATTACGCGCGCAGGTCCAGGAACAAAAATTATTTGCATGGGCAACCTAGCCCAAATCGACACGCCCTACCTCACTGAAGGATCATCAGGATTAACTTTTGCGGTTGATCGCTTCAAAGCTTGGCCCCATGGGGGTCACATCACGCTTGCCAGAGGGGAACGCTCCAGATTAGCGGACTATGCGAGCGACGTACTGTAATTGACTCATCTTCAATAATCAGACGAGGCGCCTGCATACGACTCAAACTTTGTAATAGGTTTGAGGAAGGTTAATTTGACTGTTCCTGTCGGGCCATTACGCTGCTTGGCAATGATGATTTCTGCCACGCCGGGCTCCTTTGATTCCTTGTTGTAGTAATCATCTCTATAGATGAACATAATCACATCCGCATCTTGCTCAATAGCCCCAGACTCACGCAAATCGCTCATCATGGGGCGCTTATCGGTTCTTTGTTCAACACCGCGGTTAAGCTGAGATAAGGCAATTACAGGACATTGCAATTCTTTTGCCAACATTTTCAAACCACGAGAAATCTCACCTAACTCGGTTGCACGATTTTCACCATCACCACCACCACTTCCACTCATCAACTGCAAATAATCCACAACAACCAACCCAAGCTTGCCACAACTACGTGCAAGTCTTCTGGCACTTGCGCGAAGTTCACTGGTGGTAAGTCCTGGGGTCTCATCGATTGAGAGAGAAACGGTTTTTAATCTTTCTATGGCATCTGATAATCGAGGCCATTCATCGTCAATAAGTTTGCCAGTTCGTAAACGGCCTTGGTCAATTCGACCGATGGATCCAACAATACGAATCGCGAGCTGTGATGCCCCCATTTCCATCGAAAAAACCGCGACAGGCAAGTCCTCTTTCAAAGCAACATGCTCTGCAATATTGATCGCCAATGCAGTTTTTCCCATGGAGGGACGAGCGGCAAGAACAATCAAATCGCCTGCTTGCATACCTGAAGTCATTCGATCAAGGTCAAAAAAACCAGTGGGAACACCCGTAATGTCATTCGGATTTTGAGACATTTCCTCAACTCGGTCCAAGAGTTGAACAACCAGTTTGTCCATGCTCTGAAACCCTTGGCGCATTCGAGAGCCCTCTTCGCCAATGCTAAAAATCTTTTGCTCAGCTTCATCCAAAATATTTGTCACTGGACGACCATTGGTATTCAATGCGGAAGTGGCAATTTCATCGCTAACACTGACTAATTTCCGCAATATGGATCGCTCCCTGACGATCTCTGCGTAACGGCGAATATTCGCAGAACTAGGCACATACTGCGCCAAGGAATTCAAGTAAGCAAGTCCACCAATTTCTTCTGCCTTGCCTTGGCTTTGCATTTGCTCAAAAACAGTGATCACATCAGCAGGTCTGTTGGTATTTACCAATG
>CALPPP020000144.1 GCA_943325485.2 Rickettsia typhi | reverse complement strand
GGTATCCAATTCAAAATGGAATAGCTTTAGAGTGGCAGTCGCTTAGCTGGGCTTCTAAGTTCTTGGTGAGCTATGGGCTGATCATGCTTCTTGCTTTGGTATTTTGTTATGTGTGGTCGCTTAGCGACCACAGACTTATTCGTGAGGTCGGCGTCTGGGTCAAACCTATGAAGTTCATGTTGTCAACCGCCTTGTTTGCATTGACAACTGTTTGGGTGCTCAAAGTAGCCCACTCTGACCTTGATCAAATGCCTGTATACCCTTGGATAGTTGCGCTGCTGGTATTGACTTCACTGTTTGAAGTGGTCTACATCAGCTATCAAGCATCACAAGGGTCTTCATCGCACTACAACGTGAGCGACCCCTTCCATGCCTTTATGTTTGGCGTGATGGCAGTCGCTGCTGTTGGTTTGACCTTTTCACAAGCTTGGTTGGCTTGGGAAATTTGGAATGAACAAAAAGGCGCAGACCTGCGGGTTGAAACACTGGGCGTGATCCTTGGTTTGAGCATGACCTTTGTGCTCTCAACCATCAGTGGCTTCATGCTGGGTGGAAATCAGCCACCTTCGGGTCAAGGCATTCCCATTGTTGGGTGGCATTTGTACAAGGACATTCGGCCTGCACATTTTCTTGGTGTCCATGCGCAGCAGTTGATTCCTTTGTGGGGGCTGATTGCCGCAAAATTCATGGGAACTTTTTCAACGGCGGGGCTTCTTATGGGCGCATTTTTGTATGTGATGCTCTGGGGAATATCGACATGGCTGAGCCTGCAATAGCGCTTGTGTCTACGTTTTACTTGGTCAGTTCATCTAAAAACTTGATGGCGCCTAAAGAGGCAAATTCTTCAGCGTTTGCATCACAGAAACCATCCACATATAAAACGGCTGAATCCATGGATGGCAGCTTGGAAAATTTATCTTCTTTGGGTTTTTTTCTTGAGACATTGGTTAAATTCAAGGGAACAAGAAACGCATTGAGCCAAGTGGTCTTTTCTGTATGAGGTAACTTCTGCCAGTTGGCACAACTGGGGTTGCCAAACAGGTGTTGGCTGTTTGCTGTTGACGAGATAAAAGCCAAAGTCAAGAACAAACAGGTGGTGATGCGAAGGTGCATGACTAACTGGCTTCAAGGGCTTGGTCGATGTCCCACAAAATATCGTCCAAGGTTTCCAGACCCACACTCAAGCGAATCAAATCGGGTGGAACACCCGCTGCGATTTGCTGCTCTTCGCTTAACTGCCTGTGGGTGGTGGAAGCCGGGTGAATCACCAAGGTTTTGGCGTCGCCAATATTGGCCAAGTGAGACAAAAACTCCACGTTGTTGATGAAGCTTTGTCCGGCTTTTGCGCCGCCCTTGATGCCAAAACTCAGCACCGCACCAGCACCCTTGGGCAGGTATTTCTGCACCAATCCATGGTCTGGGTGGTCTGACAAACCCGGGTAGTTCACCCAGGCCACTTTGGGGTGTTGCTGTAAATGTTTGGCTACAGCCAGCGCATTGCTGCAATGGCGGTCCATGCGCAGCGACAAAGTTTCCACACCTTGCAACAGCAAAAATGCATTGAAGGGCGAGAGCGCCGGACCAAAGGTACGCATGCCCTCCATGCGGCATTTCATGGTGAAGCCAAAGTCGCCAAAGGTCTCGAAAAAACGCACACCGTGGTAGCCCGGGGAGGGTTCAGTCATCGTGGCAAAGCGTCCGTTGTCCCATGGAAATTTGCCCGACTCGATGATGACGCCACCCATGGTGGTGCCGTGTCCGCCAATGAATTTAGTCGCCGAGTGAATGCTGATGGCCGCGCCCCACTTCAGGGGTTGGCACAGATAGGGGCTGGCAAAGGTGTTGTCTATAAAAAGTGGCACACCGGCTTGGTTGCACAACTTAGCCACGGCTTCGATGTCCAGCACGTTCAGCGAGGGGTTGCCCATGGTCTCGGCATACACCGCCTTGGTTTGCGGCGTGATGGCACGTGCAAAGTTTTCTGGGTCGGCACTGTCGACAAAGGTTGTTTCAATGCCCAACTTTTTGAAATTCACACCAAGCTGTGTATGCGTGCCGCCATAAAGTGTGCGAGCCGCCACGATATGGTCGCCGGCTTGGCATATGTTGAGCAGTGCAATCATTTGTGCAGCCATGCCGCTGCTGGTCGCTACAGCTGCTCGGCCACCCTCTAATGCGGCGATACGTTCTTCCAACACCGCCACGGTGGGGTTAGACAAACGCGAGTACACATTGCCAAAAGTTTGCAAATTGAACAAGCTCGCCGCATGTTCGGGGCTGTCAAACACATAAGAAGTGGTTTGGTAGATGGGCACTGCACGGCTGCCGGTGGCGGCGTCCGGAATTTGCCCTGCGTGCAGGCTTAGGGTGTCAAAACCAAATTTGCGATCAGCCATGGTGTCAGTGGGGAGGAAGTGGACGTCGAGCCGAGATGACGCCAGTGTTCACGCCAAACCAGCCCAGTCCGCCAAACAAACGGGCATGTTCAATCTTCACGCAGCGGTCCATGATCACGGTCAAGCCCGCTTGCTCGGCGATACGCTGTGCGTCTTCATTGACCACCCCGAGTTGCAACCACAGCACTTTGGCGCCGATGTCGGCCGCCTCTTGCGCAATGCCTGGGGTGTCGGCGGGTTTGCGAAACACATCCACGATGTCCACAGGGTGCGGTATGTCTTTCAAGCTGGGGTAGCAGGTTTCGCCCAGTATCTCGGGGTATTTGGGGTTGACAGGGATGATGCGGTAACCGTGTTCTTGCATGTACTTGGCCGCGAAGTAAGAGGGGCGAAACCAATCGGCTGAGAGGCCGACCACTGCCAAGGTACGGTGCTGGTTCAAAACGTGGCGTAGGGTACGAATGTCGCTCATATGAGTCATATTAGCCCAAAAACAGAATAAATTTGCTTTATTTTGGAATACAAGGCATAGTCCTTGGCTTCGATATCAAGTTTTTGTCGTTGTAGCGCGTTTCTAGTTCTGCCCCTTACACGGTATTTCTCCCTTCGTCTCATCGCCTTCTTGACCTTCGACCCCGAGGGGGGCTTCCCTTTTTTTTAAAGAAATGCAATACATGGCAACAGGTACAGTGAAATGGTTTAACGAGTCCAAAGGTTTTGGTTTCATTACTCCCGAAGACGGCGGCAAAGATTTGTTCGCTCATTTTTCAGCAATCCAAAATCAAGGTTTCAAGACCTTGGCAGAAGGTCAACGCGTCAGCTTTGACGTCACGACCGGCCCCAAAGGCTTGCAAGCTTCCAACATCAAATCCGCCGATTAAGCGCCCGACGCTTTAGGCAGGACGATGTCCAAAGAAGAAATGCTGGAAATGTCCGGCATGGTACGTGAGGTGCTTCCCGACTCACGTTACCGTGTCACTTTGGACAACGGCCACGAACTCGTGGCCTACACCGCCGGAAAAATGCGTATGCACCACATACGCATCTTGGCGGGTGACAAGGTCACTTTGGAGCTCTCTCCATACGACATGACCAAGGGTCGCATCACCTTTCGACACATCGAAGGCAAAGGACCCAGCGGTCCCAGAAAACGTCGGTTTTGACTGCCAGCCCAACCGATTCAAGCGGTTTGGGCTATTTGGTTAAGCGCGAAATGGTCGCTATTGCAGGCGGCGCTGATCTTCATATTCGATCCCTTTTAGACAAACAACAATGGCATGACCCGCTAGGTCTTGCTTTGGCCTTGGGCGTGTCTTCTGCCACATGGCCTTTGTTTGGTTTGGTCTGGCCTTCGGCACAAAAAATGGCCGATCTCATGCAGACCTGGCCCTTAGACAATTTACGTATTCTTGAAATTGGCTGCGGCTTGGCCTTGGCCAGTTTGGTGATTCATCGGCGTTTGGGCAATGTCACCGCGTCGGATTACCACCCCTATACCGAGCGGTTTTTACAAGCCAATTTGGTCTTGAACGCCTTGCCTGTGATGGCTTACCAAAGCGGTCACTGGGAACGCGAAAACCCTTTGCTGGGTGAGTTTGACCTCATCATTGGCAGCGATGTGCTGTATGAGCGCAACCACCCCGCGCAATTGGCTGACTTTATCCAGCGCCATGCGGCGAACCATGCGCAGGTGCTGATCATTGACCCCAACCGTGGTCAACGCAGTGCCTTCAATAAATGCATGGCGGGTCATGGCTTTGGGCTGAAGCAAAGCGACATTCTTTTACCTCTGAGCGATCTGACGCCTTACCGAGGCAGTTTGCTCAATTACCAGCGTGAATAGTTCGAGGCTCTAGAGCTTACAGAACTTGTCCGTCCACCACTTGAATCGTTCGGTCGCATTTAGCCGAAAGCAAGGGATTGTGGGTGACAAACAAAACCGCTGTTTGGTGCTGTGTACAAACGTCTCGCAGCAAGGCAAACACACTGTCGGCGCTTTGGGAGTCCAAGTTGCCCGTGGGTTCATCGGCCAACACCAAAGACG
>CALPPP020000143.1 GCA_943325485.2 Rickettsia typhi | reverse complement strand
TCCGTCACTGGGTGCTCAACCTGCAGGCGCGTATTCATCTCTAGAAAATAAAAACTCTGATCTTTACCAACAACAAATTCAACAGTTCCAGCACTTTGGTACTTAACCGCCTTTGCAAGTGCGACTGCTTGTTCACCCATCGCCTGTCGGGTCTCGTCGCTGATGAAAGGCGAAGGTGCCTCTTCAATGACTTTTTGATGCCTGCGTTGAATTGAACACTCACGCTCATTTAAATACAAGACATTTCCAAACGCATCGCCGAGCAATTGAATTTCAATATGCCGAGGTTCTTCTACAAATTTTTCAATAAAAACTCGGTCGTCTCCAAAGCTGTTTCTCGCTTCATTTCGGCAAGACGTGAATCCCTCATGGGCCTCTTTGTCGTTGAAGGCTACCCGCAGTCCTTTACCTCCACCACCAGCACTGGCCTTGATCATCACTGGGTAGCCAATACCTTTAGCAATCTCAACGGCTTTTTCGGAGTTCTCGATGGCTTCATTGACACCAGGAATGGTGTTGACTTTTGCAAGCGCAGCCAATTTTTTAGAGGCGATTTTGTCGCCCATGGCTGCAATTGCTTCATGTTTGGGGCCAATAAAAACGATGGAATTCTCTTCACATTGCCGAGCAAAGTCTTCGTTTTCACTGAGGAAGCCATAGCCTGGGTGAATGGCTTGTGCACCTGTTTCTTTGGCAGCGGAAATAATCACCTTGCCCAAGAGATAGCTTTCACGGCTAGGCGCTGGGCCAATGCACACTGACTCATCAGCCAAAGCAACATGGCGGGCATTTTTATCCGCCTCAGAATAAACAGCCACTGTAGATATACCCATGCGCTTTGCAGTCGCAATCACTCGACAGGCTATCTCGCCTCTGTTTGCAATCAAAATTTTGGTAAACATTGCTTTTTCTATGCCTTTAAAGAGGAATATTGCCGTGCTTGCGCCACGGGTTCTCAATTTTTTTATCTTTCAACATCACCAAAGAACGGCAAACTCTCTTGCGTGTCTCACTGGGAAGAATGACGTCATCTATAAATCCGCGAGCTCCGGCGACAAACGGGTTGGCAAACCTTGCCTTGTATTCCGCCTCTTTGGATGCCAACTTCTCGGGGTCGCCTTTGTCTTCACGAAAAATAATTTCTACAGCACCTTTGGCACCCATCACAGCAATTTCGGCATGAGGCCAGGCGAAATTGACGTCACCTCTTAAGTGCTTTGAAGCCATCACATCGTATGCACCGCCATAGGCTTTGCGAGTGATGACAGTTATCTTTGGCACAGTGCATTCAGCATATGCATACAAGAGCTTTGCCCCATGCTTGATGATGCCGCCGAATTCTTGCGCAGTGCCTGGCATGAAGCCGGGGACATCGACGAACGTGATAACAGGAATATTGAAGGCATCGCAAAAGCGGACAAATCTTGCGGCCTTGATGCTGCTTTTGATATCCAAGCACCCCGCCAAAACCAAAGGTTGATTGGCAACAATGCCAACAGTTTGTCCAGCCATTCTTGCAAAACCAATCAAAATATTTTTTGCATAGTCCGGTTGGAGTTCAAAGAAGTCTCCGTCATCCACAGTTTTAAGAATGAGCTCCTTCATGTCATATGGCATATTGGGGTTATCGGGAACCAAGCTGTCTAAGCTGGTGTCTATACGCTCTGCAGGATCGCCACTTGGGCGCACAGGCGGCTTCTCGCGGTTATTCAAGGGGAGGTAGTTGTACAAGCGCCTAAGCATCAAAAGTGCTTCTACGTCGTTATTGAACGCCATATCAGCCACGCCACTTTTGGTCGTGTGCGTTGCTGCGCCACCCAAATCTTCTGCACTGACTTCTTCATGCGTCACAGTTTTCACCACCTCAGGGCCAGTGACGAACATATAAGAACTGTCCTTGACCATAAAGATGAAATCGGTCAACGCAGGGGAATACACAGCGCCGCCAGCTGAAGGGCCCATGATCATGCTGATTTGGGGAACCACGCCACTGGCCATGACGTTACGCTGAAACACCTCTGCGTAGCCACCTAAAGACGCAACGCCTTCTTGAATACGCGCACCCCCTGAATCATTCAAGCCAATAACGGGTGCACCCACTTTCAAAGCTTGGTCCATGATCTTGCATATTTTTTCTGCATGCGACTCTGACAAAGCACCACCATAAACAGTGAAATCTTGACTAAATACAAAGACAAGCCGTCCATTGATCATGCCGTAGCCTGTCACAACACCATCGCCAGGAATTTTGTTGGCCTCCATACCAAAATCGACGCAACGATGCTCGACAAACATATCCCATTCTTCAAAAGTGCCTTCATCGAGCAAAATTTCTAATCGCTCTCGGGCGGTCAATTTCCCCTTGGCATGTTGCGCTGCGATTCGCTTCTCACCGCCACCCATTCTGGCGGCGGCTCGCTTTTCTTCGAGTTGATGAATGATTTCTTGCATGAATCTACCTTTGAAATTTTTGTACTCTGAAAGCAGCTTGAAGGGCCTACAAGGCCAGTAACTGACGAGCAGCTGTAGAAGCCGCGATACGCCCGTAGAGCACGTCTTGCTCTAACAAGGGCAAATGCGAAGCCACTTTGGGATTTTGAATAAAAGCCATTTTCAGCCCTGTTTGGATCAACTCTTGCAACCACTTTAAGGACTGAGACTGCCGACGGTTTTGCCATTCGCCATTGTTCATTTGAAGTTGTTTAAAGTCAGACACAACAGACCAAAAATCTGAAACACCATTTCCAGACAAAGCAGACAAGCTAAGAACTTTAGGATGCCACTTTTCAAGGGCCGTCGTCGAATTTCTATGTCCGCCCAGCAAATGAAAAGCACTTTCGATAAATGACTGCGCCATGGAAGCGGCATTTTCATCTAAGTCAGATTTGTTGATCAGAACCACATCTGCAATTTCCATGATTCCTTTCTTTATGGCCTGTAAGTCATCGCCAGCATTGGGAAGTTGCATGACAACAAACATATCCGTCATACCTGCTACGGTTGTTTCACTCTGCCCTACACCCATGGTTTCAACAATAACAATGTCGTAGCCAGCTGCTTCGCACAGCAAAATACACTCGCGGGTTTTTTCTGCCACCCCGCCCAAGGTTCCACTGCTAGGGCTTGGACGAATATAGGCTGCAGGGTTGTTTGATAACAATTCCATCCGCGTTTTATCTCCCAAAATAGAGCCGCCAGATACGCTAGAAGAAGGATCAACCGCCAATACAGCCACCTTATGGCCTTGATTGATTAGCCACATCCCTAAGTTTTCAATAAGGGTGGATTTGCCCACACCGGGGACTCCGCTCAATCCAATACGCATAGATCGACCCGTATGCGGCAACAACTGGGTCAACAGTTGGTCAGCTTGGTTGCGGTGGTCTTCTCTTGAAGATTCCATCAAAGTGATGGCTTTGGCCAGCGCACGTCTTTTAGGCAGAGCTTCAGCGCTGGTTAAATCATGAAGAGTCTGAGCTAAATCTGTCATGGTGACTCAAAATTATTTTTGAGCTTGAACAGCTTGCTCAATGTGCGAAAGGACATCGCGCGCACTGACGGGTATAGGGGTGCCTGGTCCGTAAATGCCTTTAACACCTGAAGCGTAGAGAAATTCGTAATCCTGTTTGGGAATCACACCACCAACAAAAACAATGATGTCGTCTGCACCTTGCTTTTTCAGCTCGGCAATGATGGCTGGCACCAAGGTTTTATGTCCGGCCGCCAAAGTCGAAACACCTACGGCGTGCACATCATTTTCAATCGCCTGTCGAGCGCATTCCTCTGGGGTTTGAAACAAGGGCCCTATATCCACATCAAAGCCCAAATCAGCAAATGCGGTTGACACCACTTTTGCACCTCGGTCGTGTCCATCTTGACCCAGTTTTGAGATCATCACGCGTGGTCTTCTGCCTTGCTTGATGGCAAACTCAGCAATATCGTCTTTGAGTTGATTCCAATATTCCATGGTGTCTCCCTCATGGCCGCTGTCATAAGCCGCAGCATAAATACCGCTGACCTTTTGTGTATCAGCTCTGTGGCGACCAAATACTTTTTCAAGTGCATCACTCACCTCACCCACCGTGGCGCGCAATCGCATCGCCTGTATTGACAGATCAAGCAGGTTTTTGTCACCATTTTTCGCCGCTTCAGTGAGGGCGTCTAAGGCAAGTGCAACAGCATTGGAATCGCGACTGGCTTTGACGCTATGGAGCCGATCAATTTGGCTCAAACGAACCTTCACATTGTCGATGTCTCTGACTTCTACGGAATCTTCTTGCGCGAGTTTGTATTTATTGACGCCCACA
Source organism: Rickettsia typhi (assembly GCA_943325485.2). GTDB lineage: Bacteria > Pseudomonadota > Gammaproteobacteria > Burkholderiales > Burkholderiaceae_C > Limnohabitans. The sequence continues at coordinate 143 of CALPPP020000143.1, read as the reverse complement.
ATCACATCTTGTCCGGAGTCAATGCGAGCTTGCTTGTCAGCAGCCGCAGCTTCGATTTTCAATTTCGCCCAACCAGAATCGACAGCTTTGGTCATGCCACCCATGGCATTGACTTCTTCAATGATTTTCCATGCTTCGTCAGC
>CALPPP020000142.1 GCA_943325485.2 Rickettsia typhi | reverse complement strand
ATTGAAGTCAATGCGGCTGTTGTGGTTGTGATTGTTGAAGAGCGCCCCATCATTGGCGCAGTAGATTTTGTTGGCATCAAAGAGTTCGACAAAGATACATTGCGTAAAGCGCTCAAGGACATAGGCTTAGCGGAGGGCCGGCCCTACGACAAGGCGCTCACTGACAGAGCCGAACAAGAGCTCAAGCGTCAATACATCAACAAGAGCTTGTATGGGGCTGAAGTTGTGTCAACGGTCACCCCTTCAGATCGCAATCGGGTTAACCTGAATTTCACCGTGGTTGAAGGCGACGTTGCTCGCATCAAGTCTTTGCGCATCGTTGGCGCCAAAGTGTTTGATGAATCTACGCTCAAAGACCAGATGGACTTGTCAGAACCCAACTACATGTCTTGGTATACCAAAGCGGATCGTTATTCCCAAGCAAAGCTCAACGCCGACCTGGAAAGCATCAAGTCGTACTACCTCTCTAGAGGCTACCTTGAATTTCGTGTTGACTCCACCCAAGTTGCCATATCTGCGAACAAACAAGACATCAGCATCACTGTCAACGTTACAGAAGGAAACAGCTTTGTTGTTTCACGCATCATGTTGGAAGGCTATTACTTGGGGCGTGACAGTGAATTTAAGTCACTTATTTCTATCAAACCCGGACAACCCTATAACCACACAGATGTGGTTCAAACAACCAAGGCGTTTTCAGACTATTTCGGAAACTTTGGCTTTGCATTTGCCCGTGTAGAACCTCGAACAGAGGTCGACAGAGCCACCAACCAAGTGCAAGTGGTGTTGCAGGCTGACCCCTCTCGCAGGGCGTATGTCCGCAGAATCAATATTTCAGGAAACGATCGAACCAAAGATGACATCATTCGTCGTGAATTTAGGCAGATGGAATCCTCTTGGTACGACGGTGACCGGATTCGTTTATCGCGTGACCGCGTTGACCGCTTGGGCTATTTCACTGAAGTCACCATTGACACTCAGGAGGTCCCAGGTTCACCCGATCAGGTCGACATCAACCTCAAAGTTACTGAAAAGCCAACGGGTTCTTTGCAGTTGGGGGCAGGATTCTCCAGTGCTGAAAAACTGTTTCTTTCTTTTGGTATCAGCCAAGAAAATTTCTTTGGCACAGGAAATTCTTTAGGTATTCAGGTCAATACCAGCAAATACAACCGTGTTTTGAATATCAGCACCACTGACCCCTATTTCACAGAAGACGGCGTTTCCAGGTCGCTGAATGCCTACCACCGCTCCAGTAAACCCTATTTGGTTGACAGTGGTAACTACAGTTTGGGGACCTCTGGACTAGGTATCACTTTTGGCATTCCATTTGCTGAAATTGACACGGTCTTTGTGAGTGCGGCTTTTGAACAAACCAAAATCAATACGGGTGCCAATATACCTACCGCTTACACAAATTACATCAAAGAATTCGGCGCTACCAGCCAATCTATACCCCTCAGCATTGGCTGGGCCAGAGACAGTCGTGACAGCCTATTGGCTCCTAACAAGGGGCGGTTGGTGAAACTCAATGGTGAGGTTGGCGTTGGAGATACGCGTTATTACAGAAACAACGCTCAATTTCAAGAATTCTTCCCCCTTGGTAAAAAATACACATTCGCCATCAACGCTGAACTTGGTTACGGTGAGGGCATGAGTGGTAAAAACTATCCTGTGTTCAAGAACTACTATGCCGGCGGCTTAGGCTCAGTTCGTGGATTTCAACAAGGCTCCTTAGGCCCCAAAGATACCGGATGCGTTTCCAGTGGTTGGTGTCCAGTGGGCGGGTCAAAGAAACTCTTGCTTAACACGGAGTTTTATGTTCCATTTCCTGGGGTAGGAAACGACAGAACGCTACGTTTGTATTCTTTTATAGACGCGGGTAATGTTTTTGATGACAGTATCGATGTGGATCAGTTGCGTTCCTCTTTTGGGGTAGGACTTAGCTGGATTTCACCTGTGGGTCCTTTGAGGTTCGCCATGGCCAAGCCTATCCGTAAATTCGAAGGCGATAGAATGCAATCCTTTCAATTCCAAATTGGGACGTCGTTTTGATGAAACATCTCTTCATGCGTTATCTGCTTGCCAGTTCCATACTGACTATTGGCATGCCTTTGTGGGCCGAAGACTTTAGGGTCGGATTTATCAATACCGATCGAATTTTTCGCGAAGCCAATACCGCTAAAGTGGCTCAAACCAAATTAGAGCAAGAATTCTCCAAACGCGAAAAAGAGTTAGTTGATTTGGGCAACTCTTTGAAAACCAATTCTGAAAAACTCGAACGCGATTTGCCTACGCTGTCTGAAACACAGCGAACCACCAAGCAGCGTCAACTTGCTGATCAGGACCGTGAATTTCAGCGCAAGCGCCGTGAATTCCAAGAAGACCTCAACGCAAGAAAAAATGAAGAGTTGCAAATGGTTTTGGAAAAAGCCAATAAGGTTGTCAAGCAAGTAGCTGAAGCCGAAAAATACGATTTGATTTTGCAAGAAGCTGTTTATATCAACCCCAAACACGACATCACTGAAAAAGTGATTAAAGCCATCAATACCGGTAAGTGATGGCGTGGTTCGTCTGACATTAGGACAACTCGTTGACCGCTTGGGCGGAGATTTGCAAGGATCGCCCGACATCGAAATTACCGGTCTGTCAACCTTGTCTTCTGCCGGTCAGCATGAGTTGGCTTTTTTAAGCCATCCGAAATACCAGTCCCAGTTGATCAGTTCCAAAGCCGCATGTGTCGTGGTTTCTCGTTCTATGGGCGACATGGCATCCATGCGTGGGGCGGCGATCGTGGTGGACGATGCTTACGCTTATTGGGCGCGTGTAACTCAGCTTTGGTCAAGCCTGCTGCCCGCAAATCACGAACCTTTGATTCATCCCAGTGCTTTTATTCATCCCTTGGCGAGTATTGATCCAACAGCGCGTATTGGCCCTATGTGTGTCATCGAAGCCCATGCGGTGATTGGTAGGCGAACTTGGCTTAAATCCAGCGTTACTGTTTCCCACGCTTGCTCTATTGGAGAAGACTGCATTCTCCACCCCGGCGTCGTGATTGGTGCGGATGGTTTTGGGTTTGCGCCTGACAAGGGTACATGGGTAAAGATTGAGCAGCTTGGTTCGGTGCGAATCGGTCATTTTGTTGAAATAGGCGCAAATACCTGCATAGATCGTGGTGCGCTCGGGGATACCGTTATTGAAGACGGCGTCAAATTGGATAATTTGATTCAAATCGGCCATAACGTAACGGTAGGCGCGCATACCGCCATGGCAGGTTGCGTTGGAATTGCAGGCAGCGCCCAAATAGGCGCACATTGCACTTTAGGCGGAGGTGCTATTGTTCTGGGGCATTTGCAGCTGGTAGACCATGTTCATGTTTCTGCGGCATCAGTGGTCACGCGTTCACTTTTGAAAGCTGGCACCTACAGCGGCGTTTTTCCTATTGATAGCAACGAGTCTTGGCAAAAAAATGCAGCAACTTTGAGGCAGTTACATTCCCTTAGAGATCGAATCAAGCAATTGGAGTCTGGACTCCCCTAAAGAGGTTACATCATGGACATCCATCAAATTTTAAAAATGCTACCTCATCGATATCCAATTCTGTTGGTCGATAGAGTTTTAAGTTTAGAAAAAGGAAAATCGATCAAAGCATTGAAAAATGTCACGATCAATGAACCTTTTTTCAATGGCCATTTTCCTCACAGACCGGTTATGCCAGGTGTGTTGATGCTTGAAGCTTTAGCCCAAGCAGCTGCATTATTGGCTTTTGACACACTGAACGTTGTGCCAGACGACAACACGGTCTACTACTTCGCAGGTATCGACAATGCGCGTTTTAAACGGCCTGTTGAACCCGGTGATGCCTTGACATTGTGCGTCGACTTAGATCGTATGAAGGCGGGGATCTTTAAATTCAAAGCAAAAGCTTGGGTGGGTGAAGCTTTGGCAGTGGAGGCAGATTTGATGTGCACCATGCGTACCATAGGATGAGGCACTAATGGCTGATATTCACCCTTTAGCGCTGGTTGACCCCTCTGCGCAATTAGACGACTCTGTCAGTGTTGGGCCTTTTACCACCATAGGCCCGCATGTGAAAGTTGCATCGGGTACGCGCATTGGTTCGCACTGTGTCATTGAGGGCAGAACAACCATTGGTCGGGACAACCAGATCTTTCAATTTAACTCTTTAGGCGCTATACCTCAGGATAAAAAATATGCTGGTGAGCCCTGCGAATTGATCATTGGGGACCGAAATGTCATTCGAGAGTTTTGTACCTTCAACATTGGAACTGCTGGTGACCAAGGTGTCACCACGATAGGAAATGACAACTGGATCATGGCCTATGTGCATTTGGCGCACGACTGTCAAATTGGAAACTACACTATTTTTGCCAACAACACCCAATTGGCCGGCCATGTGCATGTGGGCGATTGGGTTATTTTGGGTGGTTTTACTGTGGTGCACCAATTTTGCAAATTGGGTGCTCACAGTTTTACCGCAATGAATT
>CALPPP020000141.1 GCA_943325485.2 Rickettsia typhi | reverse complement strand
TCGCTTTGCCGGCTAACTGGGGCATACAGCCCTCGGCGGCCAGTGCCCAGTTGCCCCCTGCCATGGGCTTGAAAGCCATCGTCAGCGGCAGTTGTTCCTTGGCCACCCAAGGTCAGGTTGCACATTTTTTGCAACACCATCCCGCGCAAGCTTGGCAACTCGACCCTTTGAAGTGGTCGGGCAATACCCCCGTGGCCGAGCTTGCCGCGCCCGTGCTGCAGTGGGCCCAAAAACATCTGCCGCTGGGACCAGTGTTGGTCTATTCCACCGCCGATGCCGAGCAGGTGAAAGTGGTGCAAGCCCAACTTGGTCAAGCCCAAGCGGGTGAACGCTTGGAGCAGGTCTTGGCGCACATTGCCCAAGGCTTGGTGGCCATGGGCGTTGCGCAGTTGGTGGTGGCAGGGGGCGAAACTTCGGGCGCATGTGTGCAGGCTTTGCAAGTCACCCAAATGCACATCGGAGCGCAAATCGACCCGGGCGTTCCTTGGTGCCATGCCCATAGCCCTTCGGCCGCTGCCTCGGGACTTCACCTGACATTAAAGTCTGGCAACTTTGGCACCTCGGACTTTTTCTCCAAGGCCTTTCAAAACTTGCATGGTCCAGTGCTTTAATCACACCTATGAACTTCTCTACAGATAGTGCCGCTGTTCGCGAAGAAATATGCCGCATTGGTCAAAGCCTGTTTGCGCGGGGCTATGTGCATGCCAGCGCAGGCAATATCAGTGTGCGTTTGGACAATGGTTTCCTCATCACACCGACCGACGCCAGCTTGGGTTTCTTAGCCCCTGATGAATTGGCCTTTGTCGACCCCCAGGGTGTTCAGCTCAGCGGCCAACGTGCCAGCAAAACGCTTGCTCTTCACCAAGCCATTTACAGCGCCGCCAAGGGACTATCGCCCAGCACCCGCTGCGTCATTCACACCCACAGCACCCATTTGGTGGCGCTCAGCCTGCGCAACACCCCATTGACCACCGACTTGGGCGCAGAGTTGCTCCCGCCCATCACGCCCTACTTTGTGATGAAAGTCGGTCATGTGCCCTTGATTGCTTACCACCGACCCGGCGACCCCGAGGTCGCCAAAGTGGTGGCTTCAACCATAGCGCGTTATGCCCAGCAAAGTCTTGCATTGCGTTCGGTCATGCTGTCTAGGCTGGGGCCCAATGTGTGGCACGACACACCCGCGCAAGCCATGGCCACGCTGGAAGAACTGGAAGAAACCGCACGCTTGCAGCTGCTGTGCCCTGCACCTGAATTGACGGCTGCGCAGATAGACGAATTACGCCAAACCTTTGGCGCCCACTGGTAACCCCCGGAGTCCCCATGCTGCACTTTGCTGCCAACCTGTCTTTTTTGTATAACGATCTTGCTTTTCTCGAACGCTTCGCGGCGGCCTCCAAAGATGGCTTCAAGGGCGTGGAGTATTTGTTTCCCTATGAATTTGGCTCGAACGAGCTGGCCAAGGCATTGGCCGACAACGGCTTGCAACAAGTGTTGTTCAACGCACCGCCCGGCGGCACCGACCGCGCAAGCATGTCACTCGCTTGGGAGCAAGGGGTAAGAGGCACCACCTGTTTGCCTGGGCACGAGGCCGAGTTTCGCAGCGGCTTTTTGACCGCGCTGGCGTATGCCGAGGTGATGAACTGCCCGCGCATCCATGTGATGGCGGGTTTGGTGCCGCCCGAGCTGCGAGTTGCCAGCCCCCTGCCCCCAGAGCTGACCACCAGCGGTCCTTACGCCCGAACCCCAGGCCCCTTGCGAGACACCTATATCAGCAACCTGCGTTGGGCCTGCGAGCAGGCCGCCAGCGCAGGCCGTGATGTCTTGATCGAACCCATCAACACCCGCGATATTCCACATTTCTTTTTGAACCGCCAAGACGATGCCCACGCCATCGCCAAAGAGGTGGGCATGCCTAACCTGAAAGTGCAGTTCGATCTTTACCACTGCCAAATTGTTGAAGGTGATGTGGAGAAAAAAATTCGCCATTACCTGCCCAGCGGCCAAGTGGGGCATTTCCAAATTGCCGGTGTGCCCCAGCGCCACGAACCCGATACCGGTGAGTTGCATTACGACACGGTGTTCAAGGTCATGGAAGAAGTCATTGCTGCGAACAACTGGCAAGGCTGGATAGGCTGCGAGTACCGCCCGGCTCTTGGTGCCGCTGGCACTTCAGCAGGCTTGGGTTGGATGAGGAAGCGGTGAACCCTGCGCTGCCTGTTTTAAACATCTCGGCCTACCTGTTCACCGAACTCAAGGACACCGAGGCTTTGCGTGAGGCTTGCCACGCACAAGCCAGCGCACTTTCTCTCAAAGGCACCGTCTTGATTGCAGAGGAAGGCATCAACCTTTTTTTAGCGGGTCCCCCCAAAGCCGTGCAGGATTTTGTGGCGTGGTTGAAGCTAGATTCAAGCATGGCTGCACTTGCACCCAAAGAAAGCTGGTCAGCCAGCCAGCCGTTTCGCAAACTGTTGGTGAAGGTGAAAAACGAAATCATCCGTATGAACCACCCCGCTATTCAGCCGCAAACCGGCCGGGCTCCTGCGGTAGACGCCGCCACCTTGAAACGCTGGCTAGACGACGGCCATGATGACCAAGGTCGCCCTGTGGTGACACTGGACACCCGCAATGCTTTTGAGGTGGACCAAGGCAGTTTTGCGGGAGCACTTGACTGGCGCATCGACAAATTCAGCGAGTTTCCTGCCGCTGCCGGACTGCATTTGAACGCCTTGCAGGGCAAAACCGTGGTGAGTTTTTGCACGGGTGGCATCCGATGCGAAAAAGCGGCTATCTATTTACGAGAACAGGGTTTGGACACGGTTTACCAACTGGAGGGCGGCATTCTTAAATACTTTGAAGAGGTGGGCAACGCCCACTACATTGGCAATTGCTTTGTTTTTGATGAGCGCCGGGGCGTGAACCCCGATTTAACGCCTTTGCTTAAATAGATACTCAAGAAAATACCACCTCAAGCCGATCATTGAGGTATGAATGCTGAACAATTTATTGAATTTGCAAACGATTTTGCAAAAGCCAGTGCCAAGACTTCGACTGTCCAAATCCAGCAAGCCTTTGAGGACAACTTAGATTGCCTTGCTCGACCTGGCGATCGGGTGGTTGTGATCCGAAAACCTTGGCATATTGGACGATGGGGTACGGTCATTGCTTTTCACGAACTTGACCCTTGCTATTTCCGTGTGGAAGTTGACATAGAGGGAAAGCGCATACACATTCCAGCTTCAGCATTGGCGCGTTGGGTGGGGGCGCCCGACTGCGAAAAGGCTGAACTTCAACACATCTACCTGCTGATGAAGATCAATGGCTTGCAGTTAGCGCACTGACGGAGCCAACTAAACAGGACTTGAATTTTTAAGGGCAAGTTTTTTGCGTTTTGAAAGAACCCAAGCGGTGTTCAAACCGGTAATGACCATGATGGGCCAAAGCCATGTACAAATCAAAACCCAAAAAACTCGTCCCTCTAATGGCGAGGTTTGATCTGAACCCTCTGGCTTTTCTGGTCCTTCGCTAAACAGGTGTCGATTGGTAAAAGTGGCAAAACCAAAACAGACACCCAAGAACAAAAATAAGCAGATAACAATCAATTCATTGGTCATGTTGATCCTCCAGAGTTGGTGTTTTGCATCTTAAGAGTCCTTGAGAGCCAGTGTCAATTCAAGCCCACATTCGAAAAGTTGAGATAAGCCGCGGCTGAAGATGCATTGGCCACATCAAGTCGAGGAATTGTTCCCAACAGCGGCGCATTGATTCTGCGCGCTATGGTTTCGATATTTTCCTGCGGATACAACATCTGCTTGTCTACGCTGTTGGCAACCCAACCCATCAGCTTTAACCCTCTTGCGGCAATGGCCTCTGACGTCAACAAGGCTTGATTGATGCAACCCAGACGCATGCCCACCACCAGCACGACAGGCAAGTTCAGGTCTTTGGCCATGTCTGCCGTGTCATAGCTGTCATTTAGTGGTACACAAAACCCGCCGACACCTTCGACCACCACGGCATCTGCCTGCGCCCTTACCTGCTCATAACAACCCAGTATGTGCAAGGGGTCTATCTCCCTGTTTTCCAAACTTGCAGCAATATGCGGCGCTGCAGGCGCTTTGAATAAATAAGGCGTCGTGACCTCCTGCGGCAATGAGACAGAAACACAGGCCGCGAGATGGTCCACATCTTCATTGCACCAGCGTCCATCGCGCCACTCTGTACCGGCGGCCACCGGTTTCATTGCTGCCACACGATGCCCTTGTTGCGCCTGGAGGAACACCAAGGCAGACGCTACCAAGGTCTTACCAATCTCCGTGTCGGTACCGGTGACAAAGCAGGAAAAGGCATGCTCAGGCCATGCGTTATGCATATTCACAAAGTGCTCCCACCAATTGGTCAACGTCATGTGCTGTATGGGCGGCCGACAAGGTGATGCGCAATCTGGCTGTGTTGACGGGGACAGTCGGTGCGCGAATCGCACTGATCCAAATACCCTGCTTATGCAACTCC
>CALPPP020000140.1 GCA_943325485.2 Rickettsia typhi | reverse complement strand
GTACTTGGCGCGAGGCGGCCAACTGGTGGTGAAAGAAAACCATTTATGGTCGCCCACACGTTTGGTACTGTTACGTTTTCCTTCTATGGCACAGGCGCAAACGTTTTATGACTCGCCCGAGTACCAAAAGATATTGCCCATTAGCCAAAGCTGTGCCAAACGCACTTTGGTGATGCTCGAAGGCCTCTAGGCCAGTCCTTGTTTTAATCTCGCGGGCGAAAACTAAAGACCAACCGCGTTGGCACACTGCCATCGACATCACGGGGCAATATTGCAGTTTTGCGAAGACCATTGAGCACAGCTTCATCCCAAGCGCTGTTACCGCTGGATTTGACCAAATCGACGGATTCAATTTTGCCGCTAGGGCTGCAGGTGACTTCCACGTCTGCCGTGGGGTTTCCCACCACGCTTTGCAAAAAGTTGTCCGGAAAGGTGATGTTGGGTTTGACTTTGGCTCTTAATCGACCGATGTAACTGGCAGACGGGCCACTGGCCTTGGGTGCCACGCCGGTGTCCACAGATGAGCCTGTCGATCCTGCCATGGATTGCAGTCTCTTGACGGCCGCTTGGTGCCTAGCCTCTGCTTCCTTGGCCTCTAGTTTTTCTTGTGCTTTACGTTTGGCTTCTTCTTCTTTGGCAGCTTTGAGTTTGGCTTTTTTCTCTTCTTGTGCTTGCTGTTTTTCCTCGGCCTGTTTCTTTTTCAACTTGTCGATCGCGATTTGCGGATCGACCACAGGCGGTGGGGCTTGTGCAGGTTTGGCAGGAGGCGCCACTGGTGCAGGAGGTTCAGGTTCAGGCTCGGGCTGCGGCTCGGGAGTTGGGGGTATTTCTGGTTCGGGTGTTGCCTTTGCTGCGGGCGCAACCGGCTGGGGTATTGCCGACCATAACTCGGCTTCCACGCTCATGTCTTGTGGTTGTTGCGACCACAAGGTCCCCCAGTTCAAGGCCAACAACAGCAAGGCATGGACACTCACAGCCAGCACCAGCGCACGACCGTTACCGCGGTCAGGCACAGGGGCAAATTCCAAGTGAGCGTCGGTGGAACCCATGTCTTCTGTGTCAATCGCTCAGTTGTACCGACAAACCCACGCGTTGCACACCTGCGCGTTGCAAGCTGTCCATCAGCTTGACCACATTTTCATAAGCGATTTGTTTGTCCGCACTGATGACGACAGGTGTAGCGGCATTGCCAGCTTGCAGTTGCAAGGTCATGGCAGCCACAGTGTCCATGGTGGCAGTCTGCTTGACATCGGTGCCAGGCGCGTTGGATGCACTGCGTGACTTGACCATGATTTTGAGTTTTTTGTCAATCTCGACCGTGATGACTTGCTCGGGCGTTGCGCTGGCCTTGCCCACTGTTGGAATATCAATCACGCTGGGCGCCATCAAGGGCGCCGTGACCATGAAGATGATGAGCAGCACCAGCATCACATCGATGAAGGGCACCATATTGATGTCGCTCATGGTGCGCCGTCGCATGCTTCTGGGAGTGGCTGAAGACATAGGTGTAACCTCGCTTTAGCGGGTCAGTGTGGTGGCTTGTGCTCCCACATTGCGTTGCAAGATATTGGAGAACTCTTCAATGAATGTTTCAAGACGGTTGGCCACGCGGTCAATGTCGCGAGAGAACCGGTTAAAGGCCAGCACCGCAGGAATGGCGGCAAACAGACCAATGGCCGTGGCCACCAACGCCTCGGCAATGCCAGGCGCAACCTTGGCCAAAGTGACTTGCTGCATTTCAGCCAAGCCGGTGAAAGCATGCATGATGCCCCACACCGTGCCAAACAAGCCCACATACGGTGACACCGAACCCACCGAAGCCAGCATGGACAAGTTGGATTCAATCGCGTCCATTTCCCGTTGCAAACTGGCCCGCATAGCGCGACGAGCGCCGTCCATCAACAAGCCGCTGTCGGTGATGCGCCGCTCGCGCAGTTTTTGGTATTCGCGCATACCGCTGGCAAAGATGCGTTCCATGGGGCCAGAGAGCTTGGCGTTTTGCTGCGCCGCTGCAAACAACTCTTGCAGACTTTTGCCAGACCAAAACTCTCGCTCAAATTCGTCGTTCAAGCGACGCACATCGCCCAGCGACAAGAGCTTGCGAAAAATGGCTGTCCAACTGAGCAAAGATACAAACAACAAAATAAGCACAACCGCCTGAACTACCCAACTGGCATTGAGCAGCAGGTGAACAATGGAAAAATCTTGGTTCATGACAAACGCTCCAAAATGGAAGAGGGAATACGGTCGGGCTTGAGGCTGGCGGCTTGCACCCAGCCAATGCGAATCGTACCTTCGCACAGCAACATGGGTTGTGCAGCTTGCCGCCAAGCTTGTTGGGTGATGATTAAACTGGAACGACCTTTGCTGAGCAAGCTGGCGTTGACGCTCAACAGGTCATCCAATTGAGCGGGTTTGTGGTACTTCAGCTGCGTTTCCACCACCACAAACATGCCGCCCGTGGTTTCGCGCAGCGCTTGCTGTTCAATGCCCAGATGGCGCAACCACTCGGTGCGGGCGCGTTCGAAAAACCTTAAATAGTTGGCATAAAAGACGATGCCCCCTGCGTCGGTGTCTTCCCAATACACACGGATGGGAAACTCAAAACTCATGCAGCCTCCAACAGGTTTTGAATCCGCTTGGCTGCGGTCTGCAAGTCTTGCAAAGAAGACGCGGTAGAGAAACGGACATAGTCGCCTGGCGCATGTGTGCCAAAGTCACGCCCAGGAGTGAGCGCCACATGGGCGTGTTGCATCAGGTGTTCAGCAAAGGCCCAACTGTCCTTGAAGCCCAAGCGGCGGCAAGCATCGCGGCAATCGGCCCAGGCGTAAAACGCGCCGTCTGGCATGACAGGCACCGTCAAACCCATGGCATTGAGCATGGGAATGAAGCTGTCACGCCTTGCTTTGAAAGCCGCACGTCGATCTTCATACACGCCTAAGCTCTCGTCTTCAAAGCATGCCAAGGCAGCATGCTGCGACACGGTGCTGGGGCAAATAAACAGGTTTTGCGCCAAGCGTTCAATGACGGGCACCAAGGTATCGGGCACCACCAGCCAGCCCAAGCGCCAACCGGTCATGTTGAAGTACTTGGAAAAGCTGTTGATGCTGATGATCTGATCATCAATCGCCAACGCGGTTTGACCAAACGCCTCGTCATAGCTCAGCCCCAAGTAAATCTCATCCACCATGGTGATGCCGTCGTGTTGCTGCACCACCTCGTGAATCGCTTTGAGCTCTGCAGTGGCTACCGATGTGCCTGTGGGGTTGGAGGGAGAGGCCAACAACACACCACGTGTTTGCCCCCCCCAGTGGGCTGCTACTTGGGAAGCACTCAACTGAAAGCGTTGCGCCGCATCGGTGGGAAGCAACACAGCTTTTCCTTGGGCGGCACTCACAAAATGCCTGTTGCAAGGGTAGCTGGGGTCGGGCATCAGTACCTCGTCGCCGTCTTCAATCAAGGCCATGCAGGCCAACAGCAAGGCGCCTGATGCGCCGGCCGTGACCACAATGCGCCGCGCTGGCACTTGCACGCCAAAGCGCGACGCATACCAGCCGCTGATGCGCTCGCGCAGGGCGTCTAAGCCAAGGGCGTTGGTGTATTGGGTGCGGCCATCGCGCACCGCCCGCTCAGCAGCTTCTTGCACCAAGGGCGGGGCGGTGAAATCGGGCTCACCGATATTGAGAAACACCATGGGTTGGTCGCTGTGCTTGACCTGTGCAGCGATACGCTGCGCCGCTTTGGCCATTTCCATCACATAGAAAGGCTCGATGCGTTGAGCGCGTTGGCTGATGCGCATGTTTATTCGGTAGCGGCAGTAGGCAAGTCGGCTGTAGGTGTTTTGCGATCAGCTTCTACCTCGGTGGCACGCAATTGCAGGGCCAGTTGGTTGAGAACCGCATTCACGTATTTGTGGCCATCAGTGCCGCCAAACTCTTTGGCTAAATCGATGCATTCATTCAACACCACACGCCAAGGGATGTCGATGCAATATTGCAACTCATAAGCACCTATCCACAGCACCGCATGTTCAATGGGGGAGAGTTCAGTCAATTTGCGGTCCAACATGGGAAGAATCAGCGCGTCAAGTGTGCTTGCATGTTCAGCACAACCATGCAGCAGGGCATCAAAATGCACTGCATCTGCTTTGTTAAATCCACTGAGGTCGCGTGTAAAGATATCGACCTCATCTGCAGGGTTGCCACCCACCATCACTTGGTAAAGCGCTTGCAACGCAAAACCACGTGCACGTGTGCGGGCTGCTCGGGCACTGGCACGGCGTAAGTTGCGATCTGTCATGCCAGGCTTTGCATCAACAGTGCCATTTCAACCGCAACCCGCGCAGCATCTCGCCCCTTGTCGGTTTGACGGGCCACGGCTTGGGGCAGGTTTTCGGTGGTGAGAATCGCATTGGCAATTGGCAAGCCATGGTCTAGCGCCAACTGCGTGATGGCAGAACCCGATTCATTGGCCACCAGTTCAAAGTGGTAGGTTTCACCCCGAACAATGCAACCCAGGGCGATGAGCGC
>CALPPP020000139.1 GCA_943325485.2 Rickettsia typhi | reverse complement strand
TCGCGGTCGCCGCCCATCCATTGGCCCATGCGCAAAAATGGCGCAATGGCTTGGCCGCCTAGGTCGGCTTCCAAGTCAGCATAGAGCTTGGGAATTTCAGACAAAAAAGTGGACTCGTAATAGCCCATGGCATTCTCAATCTCGTCGGCCACGGTGAGTTTGGTGAAACGCAGCAAGCGGGTTTGCCACAGCTGCAGCACCCTGGCGCGGACTTGTGCTTCGATCTGTGCCATGGCACGAGCCGTGGTGGCGTCCAGCGGACGGGAAGTGATGGCGTCACGCTCTTGCAAGCTGTGGGCAATGCCGCGTTCGGCATCCAAAATGCTTTTGCGTTGCACCTCGGTGGGGTGGGCGGTCAGCACAGGTGAAATATGCGCATGGCCCAAGGCTTGGCGCACCGCCTTGGTGGTCCACCCAGCGGCTTTAAGCTTACTCAAGGCCTGCGCCACACTGCCCACTCTCACATCGCCTGCACGGTCGTGGATTTGTTGACGGCGAATATGGTGCTGGTCTTCAGCCAAGTTGGCCAAGTGGCTGAAATAGGTAAAAGCCCGAATCACGCTGACTGCTTGAACGCTGGACAGGGAGGCCAATTTTTTCTTCAAGGCCTTGCCAGCCAAAGCGTCGGCATCGCGTCGAAATGCCACCGATAAGCGACGAATTTGTTCAACCAAGCCAAACGCTGCCTCGCCCTCTTGTTCGCGAATCACATCGCCCAGAATCCGACCTAGCCAGCGGATGTCATCCACCATGGGACGTTCTTGCTGATGCAACTGTGTGGTTTGTCGTGCGGAGGAAGGTGATCTGGTCATAAAAAATCAGGGGTGACGAGGGAAAACCATGAGGAAGCCCATGCTAGCATTCAGCCGAGAAATCAAGCACCCCCCAGTCCCTATTTTGAGCACCGTTCACCTCACCATCGCCACCCGTGAGAGCCGTTTGGCTCTGTGGCAAGCCCACCATTTGCAAGACTTGTTGCAGTCTCGCGGGTGCAAAGTGGCTATTTTGGGCATGACCACCCAAGGCGACCAAATCTTGGACCGCTCTTTGAGCAAAGTCGGGGGCAAAGGTTTGTTTGTCAAAGAGCTTGAGGTCGCCCTTGAAGAAGGCCGTGCCGATTTGGCGGTGCATTCCCTCAAAGACGTCCCCATGGACATGCCCGAAGGCTTTGCGCTGGCTTGCGTGATGGAGCGCGAAGACCCGCGGGACGCTTGGGTCTCGCCGCATTTCGCCACCCTGCAAGATCTCCCCCAAGGTGCAGTGGTGGGAACCTCCAGCCTTCGTCGCACGGTTTTGCTTCGCGCTTTGCGTCCCGACTTGCAGATTGAACCCTTGCGCGGCAATTTAGACACCCGATTGCGAAAGCTCGATGAAGGTCAGTACGCAGGTATCGTGTTGGCTGCCGCTGGTTTGAAGCGATGGGGTTTGGCGGATCGGATTCGCCATATTTTTTCTACCACCGAGATGCTTCCCGCGGCTGGACAGGGCGCTTTAGGTATTGAAATCCGTAGCGCTCGTGACGACGTCAGTAACTTATTGGCGCCGCTTGCCCATCAGACCACTTGGTTGGCCGTCGCCGCCGAACGTGCCGTCAGCCGCGCCATGGGCGGCAGTTGTTCCATGCCTTTGGCAGCGCATGCCACCCTTGACCAAGGCCATTTGCGTATCGACGCCGCGTGGGGCAACCCAGACGACCTGCATGCCCCACTGCTACGCGCCCATACCGAAGGTTTGACCTCAGATTTTGCGCAAGCGGAGCAACTGGGCTTGCAAGTGGCCGCCCAGCTGCGTGCACAAGGCGCCGCGTAACTGCGCTGGCTGCTCCCTTTATGGTGCGTACCGCCAGTTTGGCTTTAGACATCATCCTCACCCGACCAGCTGCCGAGGGTCAGACTTGGGCAATGGGTTTGCGCAAAGCCGGACACCGCGTTAAAAACTGGCCGCTGATCGAAGTCAATCCAATGACCGATTTGATGCGCTTGCGCTCTGCGCTGGATGCTTGGCATGGTTACCAAGCGGTGATGTTTGTCAGCCGTGCAGCTGTGACCAATGCCTTAGGCGCAATGAAACCCAAAGCAGGATGGGGCATGACCCGCTGCTGGGCCACAGGGCCTGGCACCCGACAGGCTTTGCGCGATTCAGGTGTACCAGACACGTTGATCGACTCGCCCCCACCTGACGCGGCACAGTTTGATACCGAATCCTTGTGGCCGGTGGTGCAAGCCAAGCTCCAGCCACTTAAGCCCGTATTGTTATTGCGAGGCAGCGATGGCGACCAAGAAGACCCTAGCTCGCAAGGCTCTGGGCGAGATTGGCTGTTGCGGCAACTGGCAATGAGCGGTGTTACTGTGGACATTTTGTCGGTCTACCAACGCTCAGTTCCGCGCTGGGACAAATACCGATTACAGGAAGCCCGTGTAGCTGCCCAAGACGGCAGTGTTTGGCTATTCAGCAGTTCCCAAGCTTTGGACAACTTGGCCAGTTTGCTGCCTGGCCAAGATTGGAGCGTTACCCGCGCCATGGCCACCCATGAGCGGATTCTGCAAACCGCCAAGACCATGGGCATGGGTAAAGTGATTTTTTGCAGACCCAGTGTTAGCGAAGTGCTTGCCTCATTAGAATCGCTGGCATGAGCAGTGAGTCTGGACCAACGCAAGTCAACCCTCCCCCAGCGGCTGGTCCTGAAACCACACGTCCTCTTTGGCGCTCTTATGGGAACAAAATTATCGGCTTGGTTGCCTTGCTAGCGTTGGCATTGGCCATCATGCTGTGGCAAAAACTCAGCTTGATTCAAGAGCAATTGGCCAGACAAAGCGCCGACGCTGGGCAACTCTCCATGCAAGCCAATAGTTTGGCCAAAAACGCGCAAGACTTGGCCAACGAAACCGCAGCTCGCGTGGCCTTGCTCGATACTCGCTTAAGTGAAGTGGCCTTGCAGCGCTCACAACTTGAAGAGTTGATGCAAAGCTTGTCGCGCTCTAGAGACGAAAACATGGTGGTCGATATCGAGTCTGCTCTGAGTCTGGCGCAACAGCAGGCCGAACTCACCGGCAGTGTGCAACCCATGTTGGCGGCATTGCACAGTGCGCAAAAACGGTTAAGCAAAGTGGCGCAACCGCGTCTGGCGCCTGTGCTGCGTGCTTTGCAAACAGATATTGACCGCATTCAATCGGTCAGCGTGACCGATACCCCTAGCTTGCTCAACAAGCTTGATGAGTTGGTGGTTTTGGTAGAAGAACTGCCCTTGCTCAATGCGGTGGGGTCTAACAGCCGAGCCACTCCCACCCCTGGCAAATCCTTGGGCAATGTGTGGGAGCAGGCGTGGCGGCAAGGACAGTGGACGGTATTGGGAACCAGCCTGTGGACAGAGTTGAGCAGTCTGGTGCGGGTCAGCCGCATTGACCAACCCGAGGCGGTGTTGCTCACGCCTGAGCAGAGCTTTTTTGCTCGCGAAAATTTGAAATTGCGTTTGCTCAACGCCCGTTTGGGTTTGTTGGCCAGACAGACAACGGCCTCGCGCAACGATTTGCAATGGGCCGAACGCGATATGCGTCGCTTCTTTGACGTCTCTGGTCGCAAAGGCATCACGGCCTTGTCTTTGCTTAATCAAACCCAAAGTCAAATGCGTCAGTTCGATATGCCGCGTTTGGACAATTCGCTGGCTGCGCTGGCGACAGCAGCGGCAGGGCGCTGAGATGCGCATGGCGCTGTGGTTTGTCGCCTTGTTTGCTGTGGCTGTGGCTGTGGCCTTGGGTTTGAGCCAACAAGTAGGTACTGTCACCTTGTTTGTGCCGCCCTACCGTGTCGATCTTTCGCTCAATTTGGTCTTGATCGGCTTGGCTCTGCTGTTTGCTTTGTTGTATGTGGCCTTGCGCAGCTTATTGGGTTTATGGGTGCTGCCAGAGCAAGCGCGGCGTTGGCGGGTTCAGCAACGTGAACGCAGCGCGCAGTCTCTCATGCTCAATGCCCAAATCGGTTGGATGACGGGGCGTTATCTGCGATCGCGCAAAGCGGCATTGCAAGGTTTGGCGCATGTGGATGGCTTGCTTGCAGCCGAAGATAGCGGGTCGCCAACTTCAACTTTGCTTCTCATGCGCAGCGTCTTGCATATGTTGGCCGCCGAGAGTGCACATGTACTGCGCGATGAAAAGTCGCGTGAC
This sequence comes from Rickettsia typhi, assembly GCA_943325485.2. GTDB lineage: Bacteria > Pseudomonadota > Gammaproteobacteria > Burkholderiales > Burkholderiaceae_C > Limnohabitans. The sequence goes on along the minus strand of CALPPP020000139.1, from coordinate 460 downwards.
GAGCATTTGCAGCAAGTCTTTCAGCCACACCCTGCTTTGGGCTCATCGCTGCGCAACGAAGTACAAGATGCTGCTCGCTTGAACGCGGCGCGTTGGGCCTTGCACGACCGCGATGAGCGCAGTGCCCACCAGTACCTCAGCCAATTGCCCCAAGGCACAGCGCGACGCACTTTAGCGCTGCGCTTGCGATTGAAAGCTGATCGCATGGGACAAATGCATCTACCCGCCTTGGACACCGCACGCTTGTTGGCCAAGCATGGTGCTTTTTCTTCCAACGCTGCAAACGGTTTGATACGTGGCCTGGCGGTGGCCAGTATTGACGACTGTCGTGATGCGCATCAGTTGCAAGCCACATGGCGCATCTTTCAATCTGCAGAACGTGCCATGCCCGAGGTCGCCGTACACGCTGCACGGCGTTTGCTTGGTTTCAAAGGCGAGGCCAATTTGGCTTTGCAATGGC
>CALPPP020000138.1 GCA_943325485.2 Rickettsia typhi | reverse complement strand
TTGACGCATATTGTGGTTGGCTTTGTCGGCCAACCCCAAGCAATCGAGTAACTCATCAAGCCAAGCATCGTTGCCGGTGATGCCGAAGTAGCCAGACTGGAAGCGCAGCGCTTCACGCACGGTGAAAAAGGGATCGAACACCAACTCTTGCGGCACCACACCCAAGATTTTGCGCACCTGTGCGGATTGGGTTTTCACATCAAGGCCATGAACGCGGATGCTTCCACTGGTGGCTTGCAACAAACCCGCCAAGATGCTGATGAGTGTGGTTTTACCCGCGCCGTTGGGGCCGAGCAAACCGAAAAATTCACCTTGCTCAATATCAAAGCTCACGCCATCTAAGGCCTTGAAAGCACCGCGAGCGCCAGTGAAGGTTTTGTTGACGGACTGAAAAGAAATGGCTGTCATAAGTGAAGCCATTGATTCTAAGGCTTCGAGGGCTAAGGCCTCTTAAGCTTGGAGTTCAAGCAAATCTTGTACGCCGTAGACGCGAGCCAAGGCCAGCGCCTTGGTTGGCAAGCCCGAGACTGTCAAGGCATGCTGATGGTGTGCGGCCTCACGCAGGCCTGTCAGCAACACGGCTAAAGCAGAAGAATCAAAATGCTGCAAAGCAGAGGCGTCGACACGCAGCGAGGGCTGGGTTCGTGCCAAGGTGCCCAACTGCTGCGCCACCGCCGCCGCTTGGGCGTGGGTCAGTTGCGCAGGTAGTTGGTAAACCATGCCGTCTTTCACTTGCGGCTGTTCGATTTGTTGCGCTCGGCCAAAGTGGCAATCAGGCCGTCAACACCTTTGGCGTTGATTTCCTGTGCAAACTGGGTGCGGTAGTTATCAACCAACCACACACCCAATATATTAAAGTTATAGATCTTCCAACCGCCTGGTGCATCGGCACTTTTTTCCAGGCGATAGTCCAAAGGAATTGCCTCGTTGCCACCGCGAATTTCAGAGCGGACCACCACCTCGTTGTCTTCAGCACTGCCCTTGAAGCCTTTAACCACAATAGTGTGGGTGTCCTTGGCTTGAGACAAAGCGCCAGCGTAACTGCGAACCAAGAGCATTTTGAATTCGTCTTGCAAACGCTTTTGTTGCTCGGGAGAAGCTTGCCGCCAAGCAGGACCCACAGCAGAAGCGGTCATGCGCTGGAAATTGACATTGGGAAGCACCCTGTTGTCCACCAAATTGGCAAGTTTTTGCATGTCACCGGCTTTGACTGCAGGGTCTTTGCGAACCACTTCCATCAACTCATTGGACAACTGCTGCATAAACACGTCAGGGGCTTGTGAGGCGGCCTGCACTGGCAAACACAAAGCAATCATCAGCCCCAATAGAGCCGTGGTGAAGAACTTGAGTAGACAAGTGGAGAGCGCAGATAGCTTTTGCTGAAACATAGCCATACCTTGAGAATCTTTAAACATGACTGGCATTATTGGTTATTTGGGTTGATTTTGTTATCAAGATAATTATTTTTTTCTTCTAACTCGTCGACATCCGAGGGCGGGCCACGGCGCACCTCGGCACGGCGTTTTTGCAGAAAAGCATCGCGCACAAAGCTGTATTTGTCCAAAGCCACCTCATTCAAACGGTCGTCCATGCCTAAAAATTGGGCTCTTTTATCCACCAAACGCAGAGCCACACCTTGGTTGCGAGACGCCACGGGGTTGATCTGCGACCAAGGGTCGCCGTGTCGGTCTACGAGTAACGCAGCAGTGTCTCGAACGGTGGACGGCCCCAGCAGTGGCAATACGACATAAGGACCCGAGGGCATGCCCCAGTAGCCCAAGGTTTGGCCAAAGTCAGCCGAGTGTCTTTGCAAGCCCATGGGCGTGCCCACATCGATCAAGCCGTACAAACCAATGATGGAGTTGACCACCACCCGCGCACCGGTTTCAGCGGTTTCTTTGGGCTTGAGTTGTAGGCCGTTGTTGACCAGCGACCACATGTCGCGCAAGTTGCCAAAGAAGTTTTTAACCGTGGTTTGCAATACATCAGGCGTGTAGTCTTTGTAAGACTTAGCCACCGGCTTAAGCACCGCTTGGTCGACGCTTTCATTGAAAGCATCAACCTTTCGGTTGGTCGCTTCGAACGGGTCCAGCGGATTACCGCCCGAAGTGCTGGCACAACCCACCAAGGCAAGCAACAAAGTTGCCAGGCAAAGGCGTAGGGTAAAAGTCAGGCGGGGCATGCTTATTTGCTTTCAGGGGCAGCGGGTTCGGCTGCCTTGTTGTAGAGGAATTTGCTGATGAGGTTTTCCAACACCACCGCCGATTGGGTGTCTTGCACTTTATCGCCTTCAGCCAACACTTTTTCTTCAGCACCGGCCTCGATGCCGATGTACTGCTCGCCCAGCAAGCCGCTGGTGAGAATTTTCAGCGAGCTGTCTTTGGGAAATTGGTGTTGAACTTCAATCGCCATGATCACCCGCGCTTGGTAGCTTTTGCCATCAAACACAATGTCTTTGACACGACCCACCACCACGCCAGCACTTTTGACAGCTGCTTGTTTTTTCAAGCCACCAATGTTGTCGAACATGGCTGAGACGTTATAGGTTTTCTGGAAACTCAGGCTGAGCAAATTGGCCGACTGCAATGCCAGAAACAGCAGAGCTGCAGCGCCTATCAGCACCAGCAAACCTACCCAGATATCGTTGTTCGAGCGTTGCATTCTGTCAGCCCCTTCAAATGGAAAACATCAAAGCCGTGAGCACAAAGTCTAAGGCCAGCACACTTAAGGACGCCATGACCACGGTGCGGGTGGTGGCACGGGCCACGCCCTCGGGGGTAGGCTGGGCTTCAAAGCCTTGGCGCAGCGCAACAAAACTGACGGTGATACCAAACACCAAGCTTTTGATCACGCCATTGCCCACATCCTGCCAAACATCTACGCCGCTTTGCATCTGACCCCAAAACGAGCCGCTGTCCACACCAATCATCAAGACGCCCACCACCCAGCCGCCCAAAATACCCACGGCGCTGAACACCGCCGCCAAGATGGGCATGACCAACACGCCAGCCCAAAAACGCGGCGCCAAAATGCGCCGCACGGGGTCTATGGCCATCATCTCCATGGCGCTGAGTTGCTCGCCAGCCTTCATCAAGCCAATCTCGGCGGTCAGCGATGTACCCGCACGCCCTGCAAACAACAAGGCGCTGACCACGGGACCCAGTTCTCGCACCAAGCTGAGCGCCACCAACAAACCCAAAGCGGAGGCTGAGCCGTAACGCTGCAATGTGTAGTAGCCCTGCAAGCCCAACACAAAGCCGACGAACAAGCCCGAGACCGAAATGATGGCCAAGGAGTAATTGCCCAAAAAATGCATTTGGTCACGCACCAAACCAAAGCGGCGTACACAGTCGGGCGCAAAGGAAAGCAACCGAACAAACAAGCGTGCAGCATGGCCAATGTCCGCCAGCCACACACGGGTGGACCAACCGATATGGGCAAGACCTTTGAAGATCATGAACGCCCCCCTTGCACATGCACGCCAAAGTCTTTGGCTGCCTCAGCGGCGGGGTAGTGGAAACGCACGGGTCCATCGGGAGCGGCACTGACAAACTGATGGACCAAAGGATCGCGGCTTTGACGCACCTCGTCGGGCGTGCCTTGCGCGGCGATACGGCCATTGGCCAAGACGATGACTTGGTCGGCAATCGCAAAGGTTTCGTCCAAATCGTGCGAGACCACGATGCTGGTCAAGCCCAAGGCATCGTTCAACTGGCGAATCAAACGGGCTGCGGTACCTAAAGAAATCGGGTCCAAACCCGCAAAGGGTTCGTCGTACATCACCAACTCGGGGTCCAAGGCAATCGCTCGTGCCAAAGCCACCCGCCGCGCCATGCCGCCCGATATTTCGCTGGGCAGTAAATCGCGAGCGCCACGCAAACCCACTGCTTCGAGCTTCATCAAGACAATGTCGCGCACCATAGCTTCGGGCAGCGTGGTGTGTTCGCGCAGGGGGAAAGCCACGTTGTCGAAAACGGTGATGTCGGTGAACAAAGCGCCAAACTGAAACAACATGCCCATGCGCCGCCTAGCGGCATAGAGTTGATCGTGGGAGAGTTGGGACACCTCTTGACCGTCAAACAACAAGCTGCCTGATTGGGCCTTGTACTGACCGCCAATCAAACGCAACACCGTGGTTTTGCCACCCCCCGAGGCGCCCATGAGCGCGGTGATTTTGCCGCGCGGCACCTCCAAAGTGACGCCTTCCAAAATGAGGCGCTCACCGTATCCGAAGTGCAGGTCGCGCAAAACGACCAAGGAGGGGGAGGAGGACATGTAGCGCTACTTTAACGCGGCAGCGCGCTCTCACCCATCAGGTACTGATCGATGGTGCGGGCAGCCTGTCGGCCTTCGCGGATGGCCCAGACCACCAGCGACTGGCCACGGCGCATGTCACCGGCCGCAAACACCTTGGCCACATTGGTGATGTAGCCGCCCTCTTCGGTGTGGGCTTTGGCGTTGCCACGGTTGTCTTTGTCCACACCAAAGGCGTCGAGCACGCTGGCGACGGGGTTGGTGAAACCCATGGCCAAGAGCACCATATCGGCCTTGTATTCTTTTTCGGTGCCAGGGACTTCGGTGAGCTTGCCGTCTTTCATTTCGACATGCACGGTTTTCAAGCC
>CALPPP020000137.1 GCA_943325485.2 Rickettsia typhi | reverse complement strand
CAAAGACGGGGCGATGGTTCGTGTTTTCAATGACCGCGGCAGCTACCAATGCAAAGCGCAGATCAGCACCCGCGCCCAAGTGGGCATGGTCGTGGGCTTGGGGGTTTGGTGGCGCAAGCTTGGCAGCGATGGCACGAATGTGAATGAACTCACTTCGCAGCGTCTCACCGACATGGGCCGCGCGCCTGTGTTTTACGACTGCGCGGTTCAGGTCGAAACTTTGGCGGCTTAACGCGCAGCCACTGCGGCCAAGCGCTGGGCGGCAATTTCGCGCAAGCCGTCAAAAATCAAGCTGTCGATCAGCTCACACTGCACCGACATGCTGGGCGCCATCTTCCAACCCGCACCACCGGTCATGTAGCACAGCGGTTCGGCTTGGCAGTGCGCTCGCACATGTTGCACCATGCGCTCAACCGCGCCGGCAATGGCATAGGTGCCACCACTGGTGAGCGCATCGCTGGTGTTGGTGGGAAAGGCACGAACCTCGCCGGTGGGTACCCGCAAGCCTGCGGTGCCCGACTCCAAAGCACGCAACATGATGCCGTGGCCGGGCAAGATCAAACCACCCAAAAATTCACCCGTGGCAGAAATCGCTTCCACCGTGACGGCTGTGCCGACCATCACCACCACCATGGGTCGCGTGGCGGTTTCTGCGGTTTGCGCCCGCATATGGGCTAAAGCACCGACCATGGCGACCCAGCGGTCTGCGCCAAGCCGTGCGGGGTGGTCATAGCCATTGACCAAACCGGCTTCTTTGGCAGACGACACCACCCAATGCGGCGTCAAGTCCCACAGCTCTAGCTGTTCTTCCACACGACGGCGCACCGCTTCGCCTGCCACGATGCAGCCCAACATGCTTTCAGGCACTGGCAATTTGCCCCAGTCGTCATCGGCGAGTTTGTCGATGTTTTCCAAAAACACCGCACCCTGCGCCAGCAGCTGTGCATGGGGGTGTGGGGCGTCGTACATTGCCCATTTCAAGCGGGTGTTGCCTACGTCAAGTGCGATGAATGCCATGGAAGGGTTGCGAAGCATCAAAGGCCGAGATGTTACCCATCTGTAAGCGTCTCAGATTTGTCGAAAAGCCTTGGCAAATTGAACAACTTCTTCAGCCACGGTTTGACAGGCTTGAAGCGCCAAGGGATCGGCTGCTTGGCCCGCCCCACCAAAGGGCTGCGCGCTGACATTCAAAGTGGCGCCATAGGGTGTGGGCCAGCCGCGCAAGGTGTGGACGATATCGCGCATGGAAGACAGCGTGGTTCCCATGGCCTGTGCGCCATGGGCACAAACGATGCACCCTACGGCACGGCCCGACAAATACACCCGCTTATCGCCGCGCATGTCCTCGATGTAATCGATGGCGTTTTTCACCAAACCCGACAGACCACCATGGTAAGAGGGACTGGCGAAGATGATGCCATCGGCATGGCGCAAGGCGTCTACCAAAGCGACTTCGGCGGGGCTGCGCTCGGTGCGCGCTGGGTCGTAAAGTGCCAGCAGCAAGTCAGCGCCTGCAAAAAGGCGGGTGTCGCAACCCAAGCTTTGGGCGTGTGCCAAGGCGAGTTTGAGGGCTTTTTCGCTGGAGGATCCATCGCGCAAGGTGCCACCAAGACCGACGATGCTAATTGGTTGTGTCATGAGCTTCTTTGTTAACCCACGATGATCTCACACAGCCCTGCAACAGCGAAGACATGTTGGCGCATCAAGAAAGCACAGGCCTTTGCACGGGATAGCAAGCTTGCAATGCATATGCGGCTTGCAGCAACTTCGCGTCGCCAAACATAGGGCCGACCAACTGCACACCCATGGGCAAGCCGTCACGGGTGAGGCCACAAGGCAGGCTGATGGCGGGTTGTTGGCTCAGGTTGAAGGGGTAGCTGAACGGCGTCCAACCCAGCATGGCTTGTGAGTCCATAGGGCTATGACCTGCAGGTTGGGCTTTGAAGGCAGGTACCGCCGTGCTGGGCGTGAGGATGAGGTCAAAACCCTGCATGAACTGTCGCAGGTGTGAGCCCAACATGCCACGTCGCTGGTTCAGCGCATGGATGGCGTTAGCGTCAAACCGTGCGCCCAACTCGGCTTGCGCTTTGAAGTCAGGGTCGGTGAGGGCTTGTTGTGCGGGATTCAAGGTTTGCCAAACTTGGTAAGCCCCAGCAAACCACAAACCGGTGGTGATGTCCAAGGGGTCTTCGGTCAAAGGGTCGACCTGCTCGACCAGCGCACCCAAGTCTTGCAAATGCTTGGCCGCTAGCGCGGTAGCGGCGGCAATCTCGGGATCGACATGTTTGGCGTAACCCAAGGTGGGCGAATACGCCACCCGCATGCCCTTGACGCCCCCCTGCAAGCCAGCCAAGTAGTCCGTGCCATCAAAGGGCAAGGATGTCCAATCACGTGCATCCGGCAAGGCGATGGTATTCATCATCAAGGCCACATCGTGCACCGTCATGGCATGTGGCCCCAGATGCGCCACTGAGCCAAACGGCGACAAAGGGTAGGCCGGCACCCTGCCAAAGCTGGGTTTCAAACCCACATTGCCACAAAACGCAGCGGGAATACGCACACTGCCTGCGCCATCGGTGCCGATGGCCAAAGGTCCCAAGCCAGCACTCACCGCTGCGGATGCGCCGCCAGAGGAGCCGCCCGGTGTCCGTGCTGGGTTCCAGGGGTTGCGGCTGATGCCTGTCAAGAGCGAATTGGTTTCGCCTTTGCAGCCAAATTCGGGGGTGGTGGTTTTGCCTAACAGCACCGCACCCGCTTCGCGCAAACGAGCGGTGACAGGCGCATCGACATCCCATGGTTGATCGGGATTGACGGTCTTGCTGCCGCGCAAAGTGGGCCAGCCTTGGGTCAAGATCAGGTCTTTGATGGACACCGGCACGCCATCCAAAGGCAACACGGCTTGGCCGCTTTTACGGTGCGCTTGCCATCTGCTTTCACTGTGTCTCGCACTGGCCAAGGCAGCGGCTTCATCCACCCAACAAAAGGCATTGAGCAGGGGATTCAAGCGTGCAATGCGCTGCAACACCGCTTGCGTGACTTCAACAGGCGAGGCCTTACCTTGGCGATACAGATCCAAGAGTTGGGTGGCGGTATGTTGGGTCAAGTCAGACATGGCAGAAGCTCCTTCAGGCATGTGTGCGGGTCAGTGGACTGAGTTTGCGCCAAGGCAAATCGGCAGGATCGGCCGCCATGGGGCCCGCCGCCTTGGCCACCAACACATGACTGGCGATGGGTTCAAAATCGGCGCGGAAATGGTTGGAGCTTTTCAGCACAATGAGTTTCATCGCTTCGGGCGTGATGCCCACGGTACGCAGCATTTCACGGTCAAAGAGTTGCGCTTTGCCGCTGACCACCGCCACCAACACGCCCTGAATATCCAAACAAGCACTGGCACCCAATTGGCTGGTCATGCCCCGCATCATGGGCCCTTTGAGCACACAGCGACCGTCACTCAGCGCCAGCACCTTGGCGCGTACAGGCAAAGGTGCGTCGCTCATGCCCGCGTAGGTGGGCACCGAGACACCCAGCACCACGTCGATGTCTGCGCCCACACCCGCGGCCGTGGCCTTGGCCGCCACCTCGGGGTGGTAAAGCAAACCCACAGCCACGGCCTTGGGGTAGCGCTTGCCAGCACCTTGTTGCAGCAAAGCGTGCAACATGCCGGTGGTGTTGCTGTCGCCACCGGCGCCTGGGTTGTCTTGGGTATCGGCGATCAACACAGGACGCTCGTGTTGCGCCGCCAAGGCCAGCGCTTGGGTCACTGCTTCGCGTGCAGGCAAAAAATCCATTCGCCACTGTGCTGGGGGTGAGGCCATGGCGCTCAGCGCATCCGCTGCTGCTTGGGCTTGCGAAGGCCCTGGGCTATAAGCCCACAACACCGGCGCACATTCCTCGAAATCGGCAGCAGGAAAGCCCATGCAAAAACTCAGTACTGCGTCACTCTCTCGGTCCATGTCAGCCATGGCCGCGTAAATGTCTTTGGCCGGCTGCAGCCATGTTGACTGCGCATTGAGTGAAATCAAATACGGCAAGCGATGAACCGCCAGCGCCTCGCGGCGACCCAGACGCAAGCGCCGTTGCAGCAAGTCGGCGGCACGCTCGCCCGTCTCTGCCATGTCAATATGGGGGTAGGTTCGATAAGCCACCAGCGCGTCACAAAGCGTCAACATGCGCTGGGTGACGTTGGCATGTAAATCCAAGCTCGCCACCAAAGGCATGTCCTCGCCGATCAAGGCCCGCACCCGCGCCAGCAACTCGCCTTCGGCGTCGTCGGCGTGTTCGGCCACTGCTGCGCCATGCAAATCTAAATACACCGCGTCCACGCCTTGCAACAAGGCTTGCTTGAGGTCACCCAAGATGTCGCCAGCAATGCGCTCAAACGCATCACGTGTCACAAAGGAAGACGGACTGGCACCCGCCCACACCGAGGGCCACAGCTGCCAGCCATGGCGCTTGGCCGCATCGATGAATCCACCCACCGGAATGTTCACACCGGTGAACTGGTCTTGCATGGCCTGACCTCGGATATACGCCGGAAATGCGTCGCCTCGGTTGAATGCCGCCCAATCGGCCAAGCTGGGGGCAAAGGTATTGGTCTCGTGCTGAAACCCCGCGATGAACACTTTGGTCATGACGCAATCCCTGGAGCGCTTGCCAT
>CALPPP020000136.1 GCA_943325485.2 Rickettsia typhi | reverse complement strand
TTTTTGGTTGGCGGTCGGCCAAATCATCCTGATTGACATTTTGCTGGGTGGCGACAACGCCATCGTCATCGCCTTGGCTTGCCGAGGTTTGCCCGAGCACCAACGCCGCCAAGGCATTTTTTGGGGCACCATGGGTGCGATTGTGATTCGCATCGCTTTGATTGGTGTGGCACTCACGCTCTTGGGCATCCCGTTTTTAAAGCTTTTTGGCGCGGCTTTATTGCTGTGGATTGGCGTGAAACTTCTCACTGAAGACGACGACGGACACGAAGTCGACGCCAGTGAAAAGCTCTGGGGCGCCATCAAAACCATTGTGTTGGCCGATTTGGTCATGAGCGTGGACAACGTCATTGGTGTGACCGCGGCCGCCGAGGCGGGTGGCGGCGACCACAAAATGGCGTTGGTGGTGTTTGGTTTGTTGGTCAGCATTCCCGTGGTGGTCTGGGGCAGTACCTTTGTCATCCGTTTGATGGACCGCTTTCCGTGGGTCATTACTTTAGGCGGCATGCTCATGGGATGGATTGCTGGCACCATGGCAGTCACCGACCCAGGTTTGCTCGAATACCTCCCAGCCATGCTCAACGAGGCAGGCAAGGTGTTTCCCACCGTTTACTACGGCGCGGGTGTGGTGGGCGCGTTAAGCGTGGTGGTGGCGGCCAAGTGGATACATAGCCACCGATCCAAGCAAGAGATGAAGCGCGAACTGCCGCCCTGAGCGTTCAGGTCAGGGTGGGTGAAAGCGGCACTTGTTTTTTTTGAAGGCGTCACTTCTTCTGCGCAGAAAAGCGGGTCGCACAATGGGCGCACCACAACGCCAAGGAGCATTCATGAAAAGCAAACCACTTCACACACAAACAGGTTTCACCCTTATTGAGTTGATGGTGGTGATTGCCATCATCGGCATCTTGGCGTCTTTTGCGGTGCCAGCCTACCAAGACTACAGCGTACGTGCCCGCGTCAGCGAAGGCCTGTCTTTGGCGGGTGTTGCCAAAACCCAGGTGTTGGATGTGCTGAGTTCTGGCGCCTCCTCCGAGCAAGGTTATGCAGCGGGCTACACCTCTCCCGCGGCCACAGCCAACCTCTCCAGCATCAGCATCGCTCCCCAAACAGGCGTCATCACCATCACCACCAGCAAAGCGGCGGGAAATGGCAGTTTGCTGTTGGTGCCTTTCACTGGAACCACTGCTGCTGCGACAGCCTTGCCTGATGCGACCGCAGACTACACCGCCCCCGAGCAAGGCGCAGTCGCTTGGCGCTGCTTGGCCAAAGGCGCAACCGTGCCCAGTGGTTTGTCTACTGTAAGTGCGGCTACCCTAGAATCCAAATATGCGCCAGCAGAGTGTCGATAGAAAAACTAACCCGCCACAAAACTCCCACTCTTTCCACCGTGCTTTTCCAGCAACTTTAAGTTGGTGATGGTCATGCCTCGGTCCACCGCTTTGCACATGTCATAGACGGTTAGCAGGGCCACGTTCACGGCGGTTAGGGCTTCCATCTCCACGCCGGTTTGACCGTGGGTCTCCACCGTGGCGGTGCAGCTCACGCGAGGCGGGTCTTGCCACAGCTCAAAGTCCAAGGCCACACGGGTAAGGGCCAGCGGGTGGCAAAGGGGAATGAGGTCGCTGGTTTTCTTGGCGGCTTGAATGCCAGCAATACGCGCTATGCCAATCACATCGCCTTTTTTGGCGTTACCGCTTTCTATCAAAGCCAAGGTGGCGGGCAACATGGTTATGTCACCGGTAGCGACTGCGATGCGGTGTGTGCTGGTCTTAGGGCCAACATCCACCATATGGGCTTGACCTTGGGCATCAAAGTGTGTGAGGGACATGTTATTTCAGTAGGGGTAACATCCTTGCATCATACGTTCTCGTCACACCCTGACCCCATGAAATCCCTCCCACGTTTACGACCCCTGCTGCTGGCCTTGGCGCTGGCTGTGGGCGTGGCGCCGCTGGGTTTACAAGCGCAAAACAGCGCCGGGCGGCTGCCCAATATTGGTGACGGCAATGGCATGAGCGTGCAGCAAGAGCGGCGCTTGGGTGAGTCCATCATGCGCCAGTTGGTGACCGACGCGGACTACATGGACGACCCCGTCTTGCTGGACTACCTGCAAACCATTTGGCAGCCGCTGCGCGACGCCTCTGTGCAGCTGGGCAATTTGCAAGCCGAGCAAGAAGAAGCCTTTGCATGGGATGTGTTTTTGGTGCGTGACAGGTCCGTTAACGCGTTTGCTTTACCAGGTGGTTTCATGGGTGTGCATCTGGGCTTGATCGCGGTGGTCTCTAGCCGCGACGAGTTGGCCTCGGTGATGGCGCATGAACTCAGCCACGTCACCCAACGACACATCGCCCGCATGCAAGACCAGCAAGGGCGCACCACACCGTTTTTGATCGCCGGCATGATTTTGGGTGTGCTGGCCGCCAGCCGCAGCCCTGACGCTGCCGGCGCGGTGATGATGGGCGGCACCGCTGGATCGGTGCAGGGTCAGCTGAATTTTTCACGTGACATGGAACGCGAAGCCGACCGCTTGGGATTCAATGTGCATGCCCAAGCCGGTTTTGATTCGCAAGGCTTTGTGGGCATGTTCCAAAAACTGCAACAAGCAGCGCGCTTGAACGACAACGGCAACTACCCGTATTTGCGTAGCCATCCGCTGACCACCGAGCGTATCGGCGACATGCAGTCGCGCCTAGGTTTGGGCAAAACTTTCGCCCCCACAGAGACCAGCATCGAACACGCCTTGATGACGGCACGTGCCCGCGCACTGATGAGTCCGCAGACAGACGATATGCAAAAGCTCATCGATGTATTGGAGAAAGACTTTTCCCCTCAATTGCCTTTGGCCAAGCGCGCTGCCATGCTCTATGCCGGTGTGATGGCCTACACCCAGCAACGCCGCCCCGCGCCGGCCCGTGAAGCCATGAACACCTTGCTGCAACTGGTGCGCGAAGACCCCGCAGGTTTGCGCGCCGCCCAGTGGTTGGCGGCGGACACCGAGCGACGCTTGAACAATCCGCTGCAATGCCTGCAAACCTTGGGTGCCAAAGTGGTGGACCGCGCACGAGTCATGTTGCAAACCATGTGCCGCTTAGAGGCCAAACAAACCTTGCTTGCGACACAGGCCAGCGACACCATGCAGCTGTGGTTGGCGCAAAACCCACGCGACGCAATGGCTTGGGATTTGTCTTCGCAAGCGCTTTTGCAAAGCGGCGACCGCTTGCGGGCCCTGCGAGCCGATGCAGAGTTTCATGTGGTGCGCTGGGACGAGGTAGGTGCCATCGACCGCTTAAGGGCGGCCCAAGAACTGGCCAAACAACTCGCCAAAGACGGCAAGCTCGACCGCGCGGGCAACATGGAAGCCTCTATCATCGATTCGCGTTTGCGAACGCTAGAGCGGGTACGTCGCGAACTTTTACAGCCCTATTGAGCATGAGCGCCATCCACATCACCGACATCGAGTCGGCCATCAACCATTGGCGAGGCCTAAAGCCTTCACCCGATGGGGTCACACTGGCGCCAGAGTTGCGCGCCTTGGCCGAGGTCTATGCCTTGATGATTTACCACCACCAGGACGAGGCGGCTGAAAACGGCTTTCCGGCCAAGGCCTATGCCGCTTGGAAAGCGTGGTACGACAGCACAACCGACACGCCTTGTATTGCGATTTGCTCAACCAGCCAAGGCGACCCGCTGTGCAAGGGCTGTGGCCGCACCTTCGAAGAGGTACAGCGCTGGCCCGAGATGAGCCCAGGGTCCAAGAGAGCGGTGTGGCGACGCATCACCTTGCACGGTGACTCGTGGCGGTTTAACCGTTATGCAGAACGTGCCAAGGAAGACGCCAAGCCCACATAGTTGGCCGGCGTCAAAGCCAGCAGACGCTGTTTTTCAGCCTCTGGAATGGCCAAGCTGTGGATCAACCCATGCAAGGCTTCACGGGTCACGCGCTGGCCGCGTGTCAGGTCTTTGAGTTGCTCGTAAGCGCCGGCCACGCCATAGCGGCGCATCACGGTTTGTATGGGCTCGGCCAACACTTCCCACGCATTGTCTAAATCGGCTGCCAAAGCTTGGGGGTTGAGCTCAAGTTTGTTCAAGCCTTGTAACAGCGACTGGTAGGCCAAATCGCTGTGGCCCAGCGCCACGCCCATATTGCGCAGCACGGTGCTGTCAGACAAGTCCCGTTGCCAACGGCTGATGGGCAGCTTTTCGCTCAAGTGGCGCAGCAGTGCGTTGGCAAGTCCCAAATTGCCCTCTGCGTTTTCAAAGTCGATGGGATTGACTTTGTGCGGCATGGTGGAGGAGCCAATTTCGCCCTCTTTCAAGCGCTGTTTGAAATAACCCAAAGAGATGTAGCCCCACAGGTCACGCGAGAGGTCAATCAAGATGGTGTTGCTGCGGGCAACAGCATCAAACAGCTCGGCCATGTAGTCGTGCGGCTCGATTTGGATGCTGTAGGTTTGTTGCAGCAAACCCAACCCTCCCGCGCTTTGGGGCGACTCTATGACGCCTTTTGCAATCGCTGGCCAATCGATGCTTGCACTGGCTGCAACATGGGCGTTGTAGTTGCCCACCGCCCCATTCATTTTGGCCAAGAGCGGCACGCTGTCTATGCGAAGACGCGCATTTGGCAAACGCATCAGCACATGGGCGATCTCTTGCCCCACGGTGGTGGGGCTGGCGGTTTGTCCA
>CALPPP020000135.1 GCA_943325485.2 Rickettsia typhi | reverse complement strand
GTGATGGCAAGGCTTTTCCCGTCAGGTGACCAAGCAGGCGCACTGTTGGAGCCCTTGAAATTGGCCAGTACCCGTCGCTTACCCGAAGCGATATCGTGCACATACACCACGGGTTTGCGAGATTCAAACGACACATAGGCCAGCTCGTTTCCGCTAGGGGACCAACTGGGCGAGATGATGGGCTCTTGGCTGGTCAAAGCCGCTTGCGGATTTTCGCCATCTGCATCTGCCACCCAGAGCAAATGTTTGGGGCCTTGTTTGGTGATGTAGGCGATGCGGGTTGAAAAAATACCCTTGTCGCCTGTCAGTTTTTCATAGACCTGGTCGGCGATGCGATGCGAAACCAAGCGCAAGTCTGCGGGGACCACCACATAGCTTTGTCCGCCCATGTCCTGCCCCTTCACCGTGTCCCATAAACGAAAGCGAACATCGAATCGACCATCCGCCATTCGTGAGACGCTGCCAGTTAAAAGTGCATCTGCAGGTTTTTGCCGAATAGGTTCAAAGTCGGGGCGACTGACTTCATCTATGACCATGCCAGCAGGTGTGCTGCGAAACTGACCGCTGCGTTCAAGGTCGGCAGAAACAATTTGGGTGATTTTTTGAGGGGCGTTGTCTTCACCACGAAAGTTGGCGATGGCAATGGGGATTTGAGTCACGCCAACCCCAGAGATTTCCACCCTGAAATCGGCTTGTGCCGGCAGAGCCCACGCAAAAGCCAAGAGCATCATCACTAAAGAAGATAAGAACGAAGTCATTGTTTTCCTTGGTTCAAACAATACAAAGTGAAATACTTGCCATAGGCCGCCTGCCCTTGCAGGATACAAACAGCCAGACCCATGGCGCCATCCAAAAATCCCAAACGAAAAAAATAGCTCTTGATGAAGGCGACAAGACCTGAGCTGACGGCACGCGACATGGTGGTGGTGTGACCTTGGGCGAATTTTTGAGCCGCCCATGCTTGGCTGTAAACCTGCAATTTGCGCCAATAAGATTGCGCAGAGGGATAGCTGTAGTGGAGCAGTGAATGTTTAAGTCTGCCCCTGGGGTGGTCTTCAAGAGAGAGAAGTTTTTCATGAACGACGTCATCACTAAAGCGGGCTGTGTGTTTTTGAAACAATCGGCTCACTCGGTCGGGGCGCCATCCACAGTGATGGATCCACTGACCACAAAAATTGGTCAAACGGGGAATATCGTAAAGCGTAAAGCTGGGTTGGGACAAAACCCGTTTGATTTCTAAGGACAAATCAGCTGAAACACGCTCGTCAGCGTCTATCGAAAGAACCCACTCGTGGCTGGCAAAACTCAGCGCTTTATTTTTTTGGGGGCCAAAACCCTCCCAACTGTCGGCCAGAAAGACTTTAGCGCCTTGTTTTTGAGCCAACGCAACAGTGTCATCTGTGCTTTGTCCATCCAGCACAATCACTTCATCTGCAAAAGCAACGCTTTCAAGACAGGCCACAATATTGGCGCTTTCATTGCGTGTAATGATGATGACACTCAAAGGCATCCAGCGATTCTAACCAAGCGAAGTTTCAGGGTCGTCATAATCCGAAAAAGTATCTCGACAAACCATGACTCCACAGCCTCGTATTCGGCATCGACTAATTCGTGCTTTCGCTCATTTCACCCAACCTGTCAGCGCTTGGGTGGTGGCTTTTGTGTGCGTGGTTCTGGTGTCTGTCACAGAGCCCTTGATCCCAGCCTTGCTTAAACCTTTGCTCGACAAAGGGTTCGCACAAAATGATTTTCCTGTGTGGCAAGTGCCCATTGCCTTGATTGGCATCTTTGGTTTACGTGGTTTGGGGGTGTTCTTAAGCCAAGTGGCCATGGCCAAAGCGACCAACCATGGCTTGATTCAACTGCGAATGAAGATGTTTGCACGATTGCAAAATGCAGATTTGGCTTTATTCAAGCAACAAACTGCGAGCGCACTGGGCAACACCTTGGTTTTTGAAGTTCAAAACGGGGCCCTGTTGATGGTGAGTTCAATCATGAGCTTGGTGCGCGACAGCTTGACCTTGATTGCCTTGGTGGCTTACCTGTTGTATTTAAATTGGCAACTGAGTTTGATCGTGGCCATGTTGTTTCCTGCGGTGGCGTGGCTGATGAAAGTTTTAAGCAAACGCTTGTACCAAATCACACGCGACACTCAAACAGCCACCGATGAGCTGGCCTATGTGGTCGAAGAAACTTCGCTTGCTTACCGCGAAATACGGCTTCACCAAGCCCAGTCCATGCAAATTGGCCGTTTTGAAACCTTGGCGAAAAAACTGCAGCGCTTGGCCATGAAAACGGCTGTCGCCAGTTCCAGCATGACTCCCATGACCCAGATTTTGTCTGCCATCGCCTTGTCGGGTGTGATCAGCGTGGCTTTGTTGCAAAGTCACCAAACCGCAATGACGGTGGGAGGTTTCGCTGCATTTGTCACCGCAATGTTGATGTTGATTGCACCTATCAAGCACCTGTCAGAAATCACCGGGCCACTTACACGGGGACTTGCTGCGCTAGAACGCGGCTTCGAACTGATTGAAAACACCCCTTTAGAAACAGGCGGTAGTTTCCAATTGGCAAGAGCAAAAGGCCATATTGTGTTGGATGATGTCTCGGTCAAGTACCAACCAGATATGCCATGGGCGTTGCACCATATTGCGCTGACTATCAACCCAGGCGAAACGGTTGCCCTGGTGGGCACCTCTGGCTCAGGTAAAACCACATTGGCCAATCTTCTGCTTCGATTTGTCACTGTCACTGAAGGCAAAGTTTCGCTGGATGGAACACCTCTGGCGCACTGGGATTTGCTCTCCCTACGCAAACAGTTTGCGCTGGTCAGCCAAAATGTGGTGATATTGAATGACAGTCTTGCGGCGAATGTGGCCTTGGGCCAAACGCCTGACGAGCAACGTGTCATCGCCTGCCTGCAAGCCGCACATCTGGGCGATTACCTTGCTGGCTTGCCCCAACATATTCATACCTTGGTGGGTCATAACGCATCCACCTTGTCAGGTGGACAGCGACAGCGTTTAGCGATAGCCAGAGCACTTTACAAAGATGCGCCTGTGCTGATTTTGGATGAAGCCACCTCGGCGCTGGATAACGAGTCAGAACGCTTGGTGCAAGATGCACTTCAAAGTCTGCAAAAGAACCGCACGACGCTGGTGATTGCCCACCGACTGACCACCATTGAAAAAGCCGACCGTATTGTGGTGATGGAGCAAGGCAGTATTGTTGAACAGGGTACGCATCAACAGCTGCTTCAAGCGCAAGGTGCTTATGCAGCGATGTTCAAACTCAGTCAATCTGGCGTTTTGTCGTGAGCGAGCAGGGTCGACACAGCTGATACAAATTCAGCCACACTTGGCTGAATCAAACGCAAACACCATGCTTCGTGATGAAACGAGGTCACTTCAGGGTAGGTAAACCAAACCAGCGTCGGTTTACGCATCGCGACAGCCATGTGGTAGGGGCCAGAGTCGGTTGAAACAAACACATCGCAGGCATCAATCAGACCGGTTGAGCTGCTTAAACTGGTTTCACCCGCGGCATCGACGATATGCAGTTCTTGGCGACTGATTTCCTTCAAACAATGGATGAATGCTTGGTTCACATCTTTTTCGAAGGGGGCCCCGCTTAGAAGAACATTGGCGGGGTGGAGTTTCAACAATTGAAGAAAGCATTGGGCCAAATGCTTCAAATCGGGACGCTTGACCATGGCGTCTGGTGTGCCGCAACCGATATTCAAGCCAATCACTGGCAAACCATTGTTAAAACGATGTTGGTGAAGTTTTTGCCACGCCCTGCCCTCGTCGGTGACTTGCATTTCGATGGGTGTACCTGAACGCTGCAAGCCAAGCGCTTGCAACACCACAAAGTCTCGGTTGGTGTAGTCCATGGGTAAAGTCAGTGCATGGCTTTGCGCAAATTCACGAACACTCGGCGCGGACTTTGTATAGAAAAAAGATCGAAGCGGGAACTGCGCAATGCCCACAGTGAATGCCCCTTGCAACCTGCCTGCCAACCAAGTCAGCAAAGAAGTTTTGATGCCATGTGGTTCGAAGTCAATCACCATGTCTGGCTGAACTGTTTGACAAATGCTTCGAAGCGAGGTCCAGATGGACCCAAAGGAGACCCTTTTCCCGCTTGGGTGCGACGGGTCTTTATCGCGCACCGTGATGAAATGCGCGCTGGCCAACAAAGGGTGTTGCTGTATCAGTGCTTCTGTGGGGTAACCAGGATGTTTGCTCAAGAACACCAAATGCAATTGAGCATGGGGCCATCGGTTTTTCAAAACACGCCATGCAGCAGAACTGCGTAGCAAGTCACCCACCCCTAGGCTGTGGGACTTGATCATCACAATCGAACGCGGATCAGTATTCACTTTACCGCCAGTTTTTGAAACAAGACCTCGTACTGCCTTGCAGCATCAGACCAAAGGTGCTGCTTTGAAAAAGCAAGTGCTGCCTGCTGATGCTGGACATAGACGGTGGGTTCAGACAATTTGACAACTGCTGCGCTCAGCGCATTGGCATCTAAGGGGTCAGACAAGATGATTGCATTGACCCCATGTTGCAAATCGGCAGCCACACCGCAATAGCGTGCTTGGCTCACCACCACGGGGAGTCCGTACGACATGGCTTCAAGAACCACCATGCCAAAGGTATCTTCTAGCGTAGGGTGCAGCAATG
>CALPPP020000134.1 GCA_943325485.2 Rickettsia typhi | reverse complement strand
GACTCTGCAAAGATGACTGCCGCTGGTGGCGGCACGGTGGTGTAAGCCGACTCATCGCGGCCATGCTGCTCACGCACCACCAGCGCGGTGCTGCAACGGTCGCCAAAGTGACTCTTGAGCGCATCAATCAGGGCTTGCGGGACGGGCCGTTGATTGACTTCGGGGATGAGGTGTTGAACGGTGGTGGGTGCATTCATGGCGGCTTCTCCTAGAGCGTTTTGCATTCTATGCAAGAAGCTAAAGACCGCGTGTCTTCTAGGTGCGAGCAATAGTGCTCAAGGCCACAGGCCGATGTGTGCGCTCATCTGCAAGGAAATGGTGGTTTTGCCGCTTTCCTGGGGAATGGGCAGGGCCGTTGCGCCGTCTGCCATCGCGCGGGGTGAGGACAAGGCCATGCGCGCCACGGGCATGCTTTGGTTCTGCTGGCTGAAATTCAGGCTTTTGATTTCATGGCGGCTGAAACCAAAGGCGTCTGTCAAGTCATGCGCTTTGCGTTGAAAGTTGACAGCCAAGGCGCTGAGCAATTTCTTTTCGGTCAAGGCTCTTTGTTGGGCAGACAGCCTGTAGCTCACTTGGGTAATTTGCATCACGTCTGTCAGCTCTGAGGCCAGTTGGCTCAAGGCCCTTAAATTGGTGGAGACAAGTTGAAGTTCTGCTTGGGCGCTCCACTGCTTGGTTTTGCCGTTGGGTCCCCATACTGGCGAGGTGCTGATTTGCCCCGTTTTGCGCTCGATGTCCGCGTGTTTTTTGCTGCGCTCTACCGCGCTGGTCAACTTGGCCAAAACCTCTTGGCTGATCTGGGTGGTATTGCTGCCGTCTTTGCTGACCGACAAAACCACCAGCATCTCGTCGTTGTCGACCTCCATGCTGGCATCTGTATCGAATTGGGTCAGCACTTCTGCGCCATGGGCCAGCGAGAGCCACAGCATAGACAAGCAAAGCAGGGGTCGAAAAAAGCACGCCATAGTGTTAATGAAAAAGAACAAAGAACCCCATATTAGCGCACAAACAATACAAAAGAGCTATATTTTCATCGGCAGCTCAATGCCTGGAAATATCTTGATAACAGCGCTGTCGTCTTCTTTGGCAAAGCCGGCGGTGCTGGCTTGCATGAACATTTGGTGGGCGGTGCTGGAAAGCGGCAGGGGAAATTTGCTCGCCCGCGCCATGTCCAACACCAAACCTAAGTCTTTGACAAAAATATCCACCGCCGACAACGGCGTGTAGTCGCCCGCCAGCACATGGGCCATGCGGTTTTCGAACATCCAGCTGTTACCCGCGCTGTGGGTGATGACCTCGTACAAAGCGGCGGGGTCCACGCCTTCGCGCAAGCCCAGCGCCATGGCTTCAGCGGCCGCAGCAATATGCACACCCGCCAGCAGCTGGTTGATGATCTTGACTTTGCTGCCCGCACCTGCGCTGTCGCCCAGCTTATAGACCTTGGCAGCCATCGCGTTCAACAAAGGTTCGGCCAGCGCATAAGCGGCGGGTTTGGCGGCAGTCATCATGGTCATTTGGCCGGAGGCGGCCTTGGCCGCACCGCCAGAGATGGGTGCGTCCACATACTGCAGACCCAAGGCCTTCAGCCGCGCCTCCAGCGCCACTGACCAGTTAGGGTCGACGGTGGAGCACATCACAAACACGCTGCCTTGGGCCATGCTGACCGCCGCGCCTTGTGGGCCAAACAGCACCTCCTCGGTTTGCGCGGCATTCACCACCACGCTGACCAGCACTTGGCACGACTTGGCCAACTCGGCAGGCGAGGCGCAAGCCACGCCGCCATCGGCCGCAAACGCTTGGGCCACGCCAGGTCGGGCGTCGCACACATGCACCTCGAAACCGGCGCGGCGCAAACTGCCGGCCATGCCTTGGCCCATGGCACCTAAACCGATCACCCCTACCTGTTTCACCGTCTGCATGCACTGCTCCTGAAAACCCCAAGCGTAGCCGAGTTGTGCCACTGCTGAGACAATGCAAGCAACCTCAGGAAGAAACATGGCGAATCGACTCACACAAATTGCCACGCGCACCGGCGACGATGGCACCACCGGCTTGGGCGACAACCGTCGCGTCAGCAAAAACAGCTTGCGAGTGCACGCCATGGGCGAGGTCGATGAACTCAACTCGCACATCGGTGTTTTGCTGGTCGAAGACATGCCCGACGCCTTACGCGAATTGCTGATCGAGGTGCAGCATCAGCTGTTTAACCTAGGCGGCGAGCTGAGCATCCCAGGCTTTGAATTGCTCAAAGGCGAGGCGGTGTTGGCTTTGGACCAAGCGCTGGCGCATCACAACGAGGCCTTGCCCAAGTTGCAAGAATTCATTTTGCCCGCTGGGTCCAGGGCCGCATCGCTGGCCCATGTGTGCCGCACCGTGGCACGTCGTGCCGAGCGCGCGGTGGTGGCCTTGGGCGCTGAAGAAGCCCTGAACGACACACCGCGCCAGTACCTCAACCGCCTATCTGACCTGATGTTTGTCTTGGCACGGGTGCTCAACCGCATGAACGGCGGCGATGATGTGTATTGGAAAAGCCAGCGCTTGAACAGCAAACAGGAATGAGTTTGTGGCAATGCATGGGCTGGGCGGCGTTGTGTTGCAGCCTGCCAGCCCAAAGCTTGGCAGACACGCATCACTTCACATGCGAGGTAGCGTACTTGCCCACCCGCAGCACCTGGGAGCGCGAAGTTGCTATTGAGGTGGAGCAAGATATACCTGCTCGCGTGGTCATAGATGGCGTACAAGCACACAGTTTTGCCTTGGAAGGCGCGCAACTCTTGACAGCCATTGACAATGAGCGCATCGTCTTGGATATGGACGCGCTGTCGTGGCAAAGTGATTTCCGTGGCATGGCCTCGGGACAAGGCCGCTGCAGCGTGCATAAACCTTAGCTCTTGGAGCACACCGTGTTAACCGAACTCAGCCTGCTTTTGGCCATGGCCAACCCCGCCTCTGTCGCATGTATCCAAGCGGGGGGTAAGTTGGAGATCGTGCGCACCGACCGAGGCGAGCAAGGTCTTTGCACCTTGCCCTCGGGTCAGCGGTGCGAGGAGTGGGCGTTTTTCAGGGGGGAGTGCCCGTCAAAGAAAAAAACCGAAGAGTGTGACGAGCCACCTAAGGCGGCAAAGAGCGCTTCTTAAGCTGTTGGCGAACGACTGCTTAGGACGGGGACGTCTCTTTCATGGCCAATATCCAATCGACCAGCAAGCGAATTTCTTCCTTGCTCAGGTTTAAAAACGCCGGCATGAGGCTGCGACCACCACCGCCCCATACACCCTTGCCGCCATTGCGGATTTTTTCCGACAAGTAGGCCACCGCGCCGGGGTCGTCGCGGTATTTTTCGGCAATCTTTTGGTAAGACGGCACCGACATGGTGTGAACATCAATGCTGTGACAGCCAAGGCAGGCCTTTTCTTTGGCCAAGCGCATGGCGTCGTCTTGTGCCAAAGCCGATAAGGGGCCGACAAGGCAAAGACTCAGAATGACGGGTTTAAACATGGGAAAAATTCCTTTGAAAAAAGAATAATCACACACCCAGCCAAAACACAAAAACCTTACAAATTAAAAGCTTGAAAGCGCTCGGGGAATTAACGCGGCGCCAATACCGACAGCGTTAAGCGCGACACACACGAGGTGCGGCCTTGGTCATCGCTCATATCAATTTGCCACACCTGCGTGCTGCGCCCTATGTGAACGGGCCGTGCAATGCCATTCACCCAGCCCTCGCCCACGCCCCGAATATGGTTGGCATTGATGTCCAAGCCGACGATGCGGTGACCGATGGGCGTGGAATAGTCTGCGCCGCAGGAGCCCAGCGTTTCGGCCAGCATGACGCTAGACCCACCGTGGATGACGCCATAAGGTTGTTTGGTGCGCTCGTCCACCGGAATGCGCCCCCGAATGAAGTCGGGACCAATTTCGATGAACTCGATACCCAGCCGCTCGGCGGCCGTGGCAATGTGGGTCGTGGTCAGTATCTCGGTGCTGATGGGCTTGGTCCAAATTGCCATGACAATGCGGTTCTCATTCAAAACAAAGCCACATCTTAGTAGCCATGAACACCACTGCCAGCGCCTCGCCACCCTTTGTGCCGCAAATTCGCCTTTACCAACAATGGTTGGCCGAGCATCGCCAGCTGCAGTTTGACGATTACCAAGCCCTGTGGCAGTGGTCGGTGACGCACCTAGAGGACTTTTGGCAATCGGCTTGGGATTATTTGGAACTTCAATCGCCCACGCCGCACAGCTGTGTGTTGGAGCGCAATGTCATGCCGGGTGCGCGGTGGTTTGTCGGTGCGCAGGTGAACTATGCCCAGCAGGTGCTGCGCCATGTTGATGCCGCGCACGCGGCGGGCATGGCTGCCATCATCAGCAACAACGAACGCGGTGAGCGTCGTGAAATGTCGTGGCCCGAGTTGAAGCGCCAAGTCGCGGCGTTGGCTTTGCATTTGCAGGCGCAAGGCGTGCAGCCCGGCGACCGCGTGGCGGCGTATTTGCCCAATATCGCCGAAACCATGGTGGCGTTTTTGGCGGTCACCAGCATTGGTGGCATTTGGAGCGTGTGCGCGCCCGACATGGGCACCAACGCGGTGCTTGATCGCTTCAAGCAAATCAGCCCCAAGGTGTTGATCGCCATCGATGGCGTCACCTACGGCGGCAAAGACTTGGAACGTCATGCGGTGGTGAGTGAGTTACGCGCTGCCCTGCCCAGCGTGTCGCATGTGGTGATTTACCGCAACTTGGGCGG
>CALPPP020000133.1 GCA_943325485.2 Rickettsia typhi | reverse complement strand
TTCCATCAGCTGGCCCCAGTTCAACCACAATGGTCACTGGATTGGCTTTGGTCCCGACAAGAAGTTGTACATCTCCACCGGTGACGGCGGCTATGCCAACGACTGGGGCATTGGCCACAATCCTTTGGTCGGTAACGGTCAAGACTTGACCACCGCCATGGGCAAAATCCTGCGCATCGACGTTGATGCCCGTTCCGATGGCAAGCCTTACGGTGTTCCTTCTGACAATCCATTTGTCGGCAAGAAAGACGTTTTGCCAGAAATCTGGGCTTACGGCCTGCGTAACCCCTGGAGATGTTCATTCGACATGGCCGGTGGATCTAGCCTGTATTGCGGTGATGTGCAGCAAAACAGCTGGGAAGCCATCAAAGCTATCGACAAAGGCCAAAACATGGGCTGGCGTCGTGTGGAAGGTGTGATGCGCTGCTTTAACGGGGCAGAGCCTGACAACCATCCCGCTAGCTGCGACAAGTCTGGTATCACTGCTTCCATCATGGAATACGCCAACTGCACAGCCGTTCCTAACGGTTGCAAAGGCATTTCCGTCACAGGTGGCTATGTTTCACGCGGCGATGGCACTGGCTCTAAAGGCAAGTACATCTTCGGCGACTGGAGCAAAGGCTTTGCTGAAAACGACGGCCAAATTTTCATCGGTACCAAAGGTTCTGATGGCAAATGGTCCATGGAAGTTGCTTCTGTTGAAGTCCAAGGTGGAACACCCAACGGCAAGATCCCTTACATCCTGGCTTTCGCCCAAGATGCCAAAGGTGACGTCTATGCTTTGACTTCCGTTACCACTGGCCCCAATGGTTCGCAAGATACCATCTACAAAGTTGTTGCTAAATAATTTTGTAATCTAAGGTCGAAAACTGCCACCTGTGCGACATGGGTGGCAGTTTTTTTTTGCATATACTGATGCCATGAAAACTTCACGCACCCCACTCATTTCACTGCGCTGCGCACCGCTGATGCTGTGTGTTTCAACCCTGCTCGCCTTTGGCCTAGCAAGCACCACTGTTTGGTCTGAAGAAGCTGCGGCCCCTGCTGCCAACGATGAACCTGTTCCTGTATTCACGGCGGCCATGATCAAAGACCCTGCCAATGTTGAAGCTGGCAAGCAGGTGTGGGATGGTCAATGCCGTCACTGCCATGGCAACAGCGCCTACCCTGGCAAAGCACCCAAGCTCAAACCCTCTTCCTACCAACCCGATTTTGTGTATGACCGCGTCACCAATGGTTTTCGCAAAATGCCCGGATGGAAAGCTGTGTTTAGCCAGCAGCAACGCATTGGTGTCACGGCCTTTATCATGGGCGATGAGTTCATGCCCTGAGTGTTTGTGCCTCTAGCGTGATCGCGTTTTCTGGGCAAGACTTCAGGCACAAACCGCAGGCATGACAAGCCTCTGGGGAGACCACATCGGCTTGCATACGTTTATGCGCCCAAGCTTTTAAACGCCCACGCAAGGAAATGTCCCCTAACTCTTCCCAAGTGAATTGACGCACCTCAAACACTGCATACGGACACACGGCGACACAGTCGGCCTTGCCTTCGCAACGGCTGCGGTTGATGACGGGGGCTACTTTGCCTGCTTGTTCGGCACAGGCTTTGGTGTCAGGTGAAGCGTTGTTCATGGGCAATCAAGATCAGTAAGAAGCCGAGGCAAAACTGGACCAAGCCAAGCTGCTGGGGTCGCTGCCCCACTGCTTGGCCTTGACCGCATGAACCACCTCGGGAGGGCACAGCGCGGGGTGACTGAGACATACCTTGGTAATCACCTGCAGCTCACGCTCCAAGGCTTTGCCAGTCAAGGCTTGGAGGATTACCGCCACCCCTTCGGCATTGGCGTGTGGCACCGCACAGCGCCAAATCTCAGGGGCAATGAAGCGCCCTGCCGCCCAGCGTTCTTGCACCAAGGAAATCAAAATTTCTGACAAGTCCGCGTTGTACCGCGCGTCCACCCCTTGGATTTGCCAAATAGAAGAATCCAAGAAAAACGCCTTGACGATCATCTGGTTCCATGCAGCTTCATCGAAAAACTCAAACGGGTACGGGTTGCGATGCGACATGGCCTCGTACACCGGTCGCATGGTCGAGCGAATGGCCTCGCGGGCCTTGGGCTCCAAGGCTTGTGGATGGGGAAACAGCGCAAAGCCACGGAAGATGGCCAGCAACTCGTTGATCTCGGAGGTGTCTATCAACATCGCCACCTGCTGCACAAAACCTGCCTCATCGCCTTGGTAAAAAGCAAGCGTGAATGCAATACGCGCTGTTTGGTCTACGCTCCACTCAGTGGGGTCTAAGCCCTGACGCAGTGTTTGCGCGGCTTGCAACTCCACCTGCGAAGGCTGTAAATCGGCCTTGCCAAGCTTGCGTGGCGCCATACCCAAGGCCTTGAACCAACGGGCTTGTTCTGGTTGGGTTTGCAAGCCTCGCAACTCGTTGTCAAACCAAGCAAAGGCATCGGTGGGTAAACGGGTCTTCAACCACGCACTTAGTAATTCAATAGCTTGAGGAATGGCGGCGGGTAAAAGATGGCGATGTGGAGAGGACATATGCGATCAAGTGCCTGGAATGAATTTTTGAAACAAGCGGCAAGCCAGATAAGCCAGTACGCAGGCAAGCACCCAAGGCCAACTGCCTCCCGCAAAAGCGACAACGGCTGCGTCTAGCAAAGCACACGCCGCAATCAGTTGCGCCACAGCCCTTGGCACATCCCCGCCTTGGCGACGCAAGGCCAACAAACGCACAGCCAAGATGTCTGCCACCGCCAACAACAAAAGCGTGAGCAAGGCCAAGGGAGTGACAGCGAAATTCGCCACAAAAATAGCAAACGGTAAAACCAAAATCAGCAGCGGCCAAAGTCGGTCTATGCGGTCCAAACTTTCTTGTTTGGCGGCATAGGTCAGGCCGGCAATGTGGGCGAACACCGCCAACATGCCCCACAGCAAGACATCAGTCGTATGCGGCACACACACCCAAGCCGCCAAGGCATACACCAAGGCACGACAGCTGCCCATGATGACAGGCGACAAGACATTGCCTTTGTGCCACGCGTTGTACAAAAGAATGGCCAAGCTCAGTGCAGCCCCGGCTTGCACCGCCAGCACACCATAAGGAGCGACGATGAAGATGCCGCCCATCAACATGGCACAACCAATGGCCGACACCGCCTTGGCTGAAATTTGACCTGAAGGGATGGGACGGTTGGGACGCTCTCGTGCATCAATATCAGCGTCAAACGCGTCGTTGAGGTACATGCCACCTGTGTAAAACAAGGTGATGGCCAACATCACCCACAACAAGGTGGGCACATCGGCCGCATGGCCCGAAAGAAAAGCGCCAGCCAGCACATTGGTCCAGACGGTGGGTAAATTGGAGACTCGCCCAATCTTTAAATAAGTGGCAAATCCAGTACGTGGGGCATTCATGCCATCAACACCTTTTTAACAAACAGCAGTTCACGGGCGATGGCTTGTGCCTTGGAATCGGTCTTGAGCGCAGCGGGCAGAACATCCCAAGTATAGGTTTCCACCTCGAGGTGCGAGGAAAAGCCTTCACGCTTGCAAGCCTCCAAGGTTTGCAGCAACTGCGCTTGGGTGGTGGAGATGGCCCCAGCGTCTTGCAAAAAAACCGGCACATGGCAATGCACACGCCACTCGCCCTGTGCTTGACCGTCATGAAATGCCGCCACCGCTTCGGGCAAATCAACGAATCGCGTGAGTTGCCCCGCATTTTCAACCACCACTTGGTGCAGGTACACCGCATCGTCAAATGCTTGCACCGTGGGGAGTTGTGCCGCAGTCATTTGGGAGATACGCACTGCACTGCTGAGTTGGATTTTGGGAATGGCAATGCCGGCTTGGCGCAATTCGTTCAAAGCGAGTGCGGGGTCTTCAAACTCGACCGCGCTGTGACAGACATCGAAACACACACCCAGATGGGCTGTTA
The DNA here is from genome assembly GCA_943325485.2 of Rickettsia typhi. Classification (GTDB taxonomy): domain Bacteria; phylum Pseudomonadota; class Gammaproteobacteria; order Burkholderiales; family Burkholderiaceae_C; genus Limnohabitans. Next base: position 806 of record CALPPP020000133.1, on the reverse strand, counting down.
AGGCTTGCAGCGCTTGTTCAGAAGAGCCTCCGAGCATCTGCGCCAGTTGCGCTACGGCTGAGGTGCTTCTCACATGGCTGAGGATGAACTGCGCCGCCTCTTGCGTGGTCTCCAGATAACAAGCAGGCTCGGGCTCCAAGGCCAGTGCAATGTGTTTGCCAGTTTGCGCTTGGGTATGCACCAAGTGCGCCACGCACTGCAGCAGATGAGAAACGACGGCGTTCATGGCCTCGGTTGTATCGGCCGCATGGCGAAAGCCCACAGGTACGGTGGAGATGCTGCCGTCCACCCCTTCAGGCAACAAAGCAGTCAAGATGTCGATGCAAGCCAAGGTGTAGCGCACACGCTCTGCATGGGTCCAATCAGGCGCATACACATCTTGCTTGACCGGCACCCCGTGAAAGGTGCCATAAGGAAAAGCGTTCAGTGTGAATACATAGGCGTTGAGTGACTTCAGTTGCGCTTGAAAGGCTTGCAAAACACGGGGTTCGTGCAAACTGAAGGCGGCCTGGCCCGACAAACGCAAACCTATGCCCATGGGTTCGCCGTCGGCCACGGCATCTCGGATGGCGGGTACAAACGCGTCCAAGCTTTGGCTCACCTCGTCCCAGCTTTCCCCTGCATGGATATTGGTGCAGTAGGTCAAATGGGGCTGGGCGATGAGCCGTTTCAGCTGCATGGCATCAGATGCGCTGTTTCAGCCAAGCGATAGATTGGGTGACCCAGTCGTCTTGAATTTCATGTACCTCTATGCCCTTGCCAATACCTGCCAGCAAGGTGATGGTGAGTTCGCCGCCCAAATGCTC
>CALPPP020000132.1 GCA_943325485.2 Rickettsia typhi | reverse complement strand
GGGCCATCCATTCTTGAAGGGTTTGCATCTCTGTCCTTTAAGTTTTCAATTTCAATCCGTGCTGGCTTTGCAGCACGCTTTGCTCTAGCAAGCGGGTCAGGCTGTAAACGGTCTCAAGCGTGGGTGTCGCTAGGCCGACCACACGGCCCAGTTCAATCACACCGCCCAAAATCGCATCAAGCTCTAAGGCTTTGCCTTGCTCAATGTCTTGCAACATGGAAGTTTTGTGCGCTCCCACGGCTTGCGCACCTGCGATGCGTTTGTCGATGCTGATCTTGAACTGTGCGCCGGTTTTTTCGCCCACCGCTTGGGCCTCTTGCATCATGCGGCTGGCCAAAGAGTGGCTGAGCGGGTGCAAAGCAATTTGTTCGAGGGTGGCGTGTGTCAATGCAGAGATGGGGTTAAAGCACAGATTCCCCCATAACTTCACCCATAACTCGCTGCGAATATCAGCCGACACCGGCACTTTGAAACCAGCGCCAATCATGGCTTGCGCCAGCAAAGTGACACGCTCAGATTTTTCACCACTGGGCTCGCCCAAGGTAAATCGGTTGCCTTCAATCAGCTTCACAACCCCCGGGGCAACCAACTCTGCCGCAGGGTAGACCACCGCACCGATCACGCGTTCGGGTTTGAGATGCTGCCAAAGCATTCCATCGGGGTCGAGTGTTTTGAGTTGCGTGCCTTGGTAGTCTCCGGACAACTGATGAAAGTACCACCAAGGCAAACCGTTTTGCATGGTCACTACGGCAGTGGTGGCGTGACACAAGCGGTCAATGTCTAGCGCCACCGCTGCCACTTGATGCGACTTCAGGGTTAAAAACACATAGTCATAGGTATCAGCGCTGTCGACGCTGCAAGCTTTCACGGGTGCCACCTGTTCTGTGCCATCCTCAAGCACTAACTTCATGCCGTGGTTTTGAATAGCACGAAGGTTGTCGCCACGGGCGATACAAGTGACATCGTGTCCAGCCAAGCTGAGTTTGACTGCAAGATAGCCGCCAATGGCGCCAGCACCGACGATGGCTATACGTAAAGACATGGGAGGAACAAAAAATAAGATGACATGAGAAGAAGGCTTAAAAGTAAAAGTGTCTGCAAGGGCCGCCGGATCGTCATCCTGAACGAAAGGTTCAGGTGGGCGAGGTCAGAAAGGTGTTGGGTTCATCTAACGCGAGATGTTCACGCTCACCAGCCGATGTTCCAAGCCCGGGGCTCCAGAGAGCATTGGTTCAAGAAATATAAAACCCGGCAGACTTGCAGACATGGCTATTGTAGATAGGCTTAGAGCAAATGGCCGTCGTGACCCAAGGCCGTGTCTAAACGGTGAAGTAAGTTATGCAAATTGTGGTTGGATGAACTGGGTTCAGCTGGGTCGCCTGAAAAGTCGGACAGCTCGAAGGCGAGATTCAAAGCAGCCAACACCGCAATACGGTCACGTGCTTTGATTTTTCCGGCATCGCGAATTTTGCACATTGCATCGTTAACTCGGCGAACCGCCGCATGAAAACGCTCTTCAGCCCCATCAGGGCAGCCCAAAATATAGCTCTGCCCCATGATCTGAACCTCTAGCTGGTTCATGCGCCGTCCTTGACTTCAACGGGTAAGCGGTCGAGCAAACCGTCTATGCGGCTTCGTGCGGCTTGCAAACGTGACTTGAGCGAATCACGTTCATGGGTGAGGGTTTCAACTTGCTCGAGCAGCAGTTCGTTGGTGCGGCGCAGTTCTTCGTAGCGCAACAGCAAGCGTTCAACACGTTCGAGGACAGGGTCAAGGGATGAATTTTCTGACATGGGCGCATTTTAGGGGGCGTTCAAGGGAATATGGCTAGAATGAAGACGTTGGTGCTCGCGGTGTGGTTCGCATACCGCAGTTCAACGGGAAGCAGAAGTTTTTTGGCCAACCAAGTACATCTTTTTTGTACATGGCTTAGCCGCAAACCAGCCTGCGCTGCCCCCGCAACGGTCAAGCGAACGAAATGCCCTTGGGTATTTCCGTCCTGTCCCACATAGCCACTGGTTGCCTTGAACAAGCAACTGGGAAGGCGGACAGGGTTGTTTTCGCTAGCCCGGATACCGGCCAACAAGGTGAAGCCGCGTTCATTCGTGTCTTCGTAACGTCCATGCACTGTCGGGGAAGGCGGTGAGGGCACTTGGCTGGTATTGATTCTTATGTTTAATTTTCGCCCTTCGAGGTATTGCGGCACCGTTGTTTGCTGCGCACTTTCTTTTTTCCCAATAATTATTCACGCGCAAGCACTGTCGTTGTCTGAAGTTGTTGTCACAGCATCAAGATTGGAATCAAGTTCGCAACTCCTTCCCATGGGGGTGACCGTGATTTCTTCAGAGGAAATACAAAATTCAGGAGCTAGACATGCCAACGAGGCCTTGCGGTGGATTGCTGGCGTAACCAGCCGCATCAATATGGCGGGTGGTAAGGACCAAACATTGGATCTAAGAGGATTTGGCGAAGCTGCTTCAAGCAACCAAGTCGTGTTGGTTGATGGGATACGTCAAAACGAAGGTGACATGGAGGGAAACTCCTTATCTTGGATTCCGGTAGACATGATTGACCGTATAGAGATCGTCAGGGGAAGTGGGTCGGTGTTGTATGGCGAAGGTGCTACTGCAGGAACTTTCAACATCATCACTCGAAAAGACATTCTCCGAGATGGCGGCTCAGTTTCAGTTTTAGCTGGCAATCTTCAAACCACTGAAGAACGTATTTCTGCTTTCAAAATTCACGGTCCGCTTCAACTTTTTTTCAGCGGTTTCAAAAGTGACACAGATAACCACAGAGAAAATTTTTCTTCAAACTCAGGAGGAGGATTGATAAAAGGCGTTTGGACTGAAGATTTATTTCGCACCTCATTAGGTTTATCAACGCATTCTGAAAAAAGTGGCTTGCCAGGCGGCGTCACCTTGAATGACTTTAATCTGTACCCTAAGAAAACCTATAAAGTTTTAGACAACGGCAACACACGTACAGATCAAATCATTTTCAGTGGTGAATCTTTGCAAGGATCTTGGCGCAGTGCTTTTGACCTCAATCGGAGATTAAAAACCATTGATTCAGACTATGTGACTGATGGATACAGGACGCGAAATGCCAACCAATCGACGCGTTTAGGTTTGCGCACTTGGCGCGATTGGGACAGTAAAAATTCTCATAACCGTTTGCTGTTAGGTTATGACAACGATGGATGGACGCAAGATCGTGATGGTTCCTCACAAATCGCTCAAAACTCTTACGCCGTCTATCTAAAGCATGAAATGGTGTTTAAACCCTCGCAAACCTCCCTGTTCATAGGTGCGAGAAGAACCGCATTTGACCGAACTGGGCGTGGCGGTGTGGATGGCACCGTCAACGAAAAAAATACCAGTTGGGAAACTGGTTTGTCTCAGCGCCTTGGTCAAACCCATGAGTTGTATCTGCGTTTAGGAAAAAGTTTTCGCTTACCCAATGGCGATGAATTTCTTTGTTACCCGATATATGGGACCTGTCCCACAGTCACTGTAAATATGCTTCAAGTGCAGCAGTCTAAAGATACTGAATTCGGTTTGAAGGCAAATTCATCTCAATTTGCTTGGGATCTCAGAGCTTATAGGCACGAGCTTAAAAATGAAATTGCCATAGGGCCTGATTATTTTTCAAACATTAACTTGGATCCCACAAGACGCCAAGGCGTGGAAGTGGGCGGCAAAGTTGCAGTCGGTTCTAAATTGACCCTATCAGCAAATATGGCGCAACGCAAAAGTACATTCACTCAGGGTGTGTATGCCGGTAAAACGATTCCTTTTGCCCCTGAGCAGACTGCATTTGCAAGCATGCAGTACCGCTTTGAACCAGAGCAATTGTTGGTGTTCACGGCTAATTGGGTAGCTGAGCAAAGAATTTCGGGTGATTTCGCGAATACCTGTGTAGAGCAAATCCCGTCCTACTCAACCTTCGACGCAAAATATTCTTACAGTTACTCTCGTTGGACCTATTCGGCAGCAGCGCTGAATATGGCGAATGAAAAGTACTACAACGTGAGAACGCGATGTGATGCAAGCCGCAAATCAATCTACCCCGAAGCTGGCAGAACGTTCTATTTTTCAGCGCTGATGAAGTACTGACTATGACGCCCCAACGCATCATCTGCCTCACAGAGGAAACCACAGAGTGGCTCTACCTCTTGGGCCAGTCGCATCGCATCGTGGGCATATCGGGCTACACCGTCAGGCCTAAAGAAGCGCGGCATGAAAAGCCGCGTGTCAGTGCCTTCACCAGTGCCAAGATCGACAAAATTTTGGCGCTCAAGCCTGACTGTGTGTTTGGTTTCTCAGACCTCCAAGCTGACATTGCTGCAGCGTTGATTCGTCATGGGGTGCAAGTCACGGTGTTCAATCAGCGCAGTGTTGATGAGATTTTTTCCATGCTCTACCAAGTGGCCGCCATGGTGGGTGAAGCCACGCAAGGTTTGCAACGCATAGAAACCATGCAGCAACATTTGCAGACTTTGAAAGTACAGACCTATGCCAAGCGTCCCAAGGTGTATTTCGAAGAATGGGACGAACCACCTATCAGTGCCATTCGCTGGGTGTCTGAGCTCATTCACATCGCAGGCGGTGACGATTGTTTCCCCGAGCTGGCGTTGCAGTCCATGGGCAAAGACCGCATCATTGCTGATCCGATGGAGATTGTCCGGCGCAGCCCCGACATCATCATCGGTTCGTGGTGCGGTAAGAAGTTTCGCCCTGAAAAAGTAGCTGCTCG
>CALPPP020000131.1 GCA_943325485.2 Rickettsia typhi | reverse complement strand
TCTCTCGTTTAAGCTTTTCTTGCTTAAGTTCTTTCAATTGGAAATAAGCGAAGACAAAGACAAGAAGAAATATACCGAGCTCAATCCACATTCCCATGGTCAGGCCAAAACAGAAGCTTAGGCTGCAACAGCCAATTTTTCAGTGAAGCCCAATTTGGTCAACGCAACTTCTAGTTGGGCAACGCTTCTGTCGATGTTATGGAGCTTTTCCAGTCCAAATAAACCAATACGAAAAGTCATAAAGTCTGGTCGCTCATCGCACTGCAGGGGAACCCCAGCTGCGGTCTGAAGTCCCAAAGCCAGAAATTTCTTGCTGTTTTGAATTTCAGGATCCGTTGTAAAGCTAACGACAACACCGGGAGCCTTAAAGCCATCGGCAGCAACACTGACAATGCCTCGACTTTCCAAAAGATGTCTGACACTTGCGCCTAAGTCAATTTGCTCTTGCCGAACCTTGGCAAAACCATAAGAACGGGTCTCTATCATGACTTCACGCAAACGGGTTAAGGCATCTGTAGGCATGGTTGTATGGTAAGAGTGGCTACCCTTTTCGTAGCCTTCCATGATTTGAAGCCACTTTTTAAGATCACAAGCAAAACTGGAGCTTTGGGTGGAATCGATATGTTTTCTTGCACGTTCGCTCAACATGACCATGGCGCAACATGGGGACCCACTCCATCCTTTTTGAGGAGCGCTGACAAGTACATCCACACCTGTAGAAACCATATCTACCCACATGGCGCCAGAAGCGATGCAGTCTAAAACGAGCAAGCCACCAACTTGATGAACCGCATCAGAGACAGAGCGCAAATAATCGTCTGGCAATATCATTCCAGCAGAGGTTTCAACATGGGGAGCAAAAACAACTGCAGGCTTATGCAGCGCAATGGACGCAACAACCTCTTCGATCGGGGCTGGAATCCAAGCAGATTGAGGGTTTTGCGTAGAAATTGGCCGAGCTTTCACCACAATTGTTTCAGAGGGAATTTGACCCATGTCGAAAATTTGTGACCAACGATAGCTAAACCATCCATTGCGGATAACCATGACTTTTTGGCCGTGGGCAAATTGCCGCGCCACCGATTCCATTCCGAAAGTACCACTTCCTGGAACCAACACGCACGAAGGCGCGTTGTAAACCTCTTTTAAGATAGAGGAGATATCTTTCATAACCCCTTGAAATTTCTGGGACATATGGTTGAGCGCTCTATCGGTATAAACAACAGAGAACTCCAAGAGTCCATCGGGATCAATATCGGAGAGTAAACCAGCCATAGAAATACTCCAGTGAAATGGGAAGGGGAAAATTGGGGTGGCTGACGGGACTCGAACCCGCGACAACAGGAATCACAATCCTGGACTCTACCAACTGAGCTACAGCCACCATCAAGCTAATTATAAGACTTGATGCAAATAAAGAAAATCAAGGTTGTTTCAAAAGGTCACCTGAACCGGGTTTTTCAACCAAATACTTAACCTTGAACAAACTCTTCAAAAAGCTGTAATAGGCCATGCTTTCAGCAGAAGTCCAAGCTTTGGCATATTTTCCAACAGAGTCTTTTCGATCTGCGACTGGAGGCGGAGGCAATACAGAATTTATTTTAACGACACCATAACCTTTGGCACCCAAATCCACGCTAACCAACAGTGGTAGCTTTGCAGTGTCAGAGCGCATGGCAGCCTCAATGACAGCTGTGGGGAGTTTTTGTGTTTGTTCACGCGAAATAACCACGGGAGCTTGAAATTTAGCTATCGAAAGATCCTTTTGCCAAGCTGCAAAATTTTGTTTGCCATCAGCCTTTGCAAGCTGCAGTGACTTTTCAGAAAGAACAGCTTGGACAATAACAGGCTTGACATCTTCAATTTGAAGGCTCACGGAAGGCTTGTGAGCAACCACCCTGGCTGATACAAGTTGATTGGGGGACGTCTCAACAGCTTCTGTGTTGTGCTTTTTCTCAATAGCATCTGGGCTGAAAATAGACTGCAAAAGCTTAGGGTTTGACCAAGGTGCTTTGGAGGCGCTTGCAGACTGCTTAGAAATGTCACGTGCAACTTGGATATCCAATTTCAATTTCTGAGCGACAGGTTTCAAACTATCAGATTGCTCGTAAACCATATTTGAAAACTGATCCGCAAATTCTGCATATTTCTTTTTGGCCAGATCACGTTTTAATTCTTGCTCAAGAGAAGCCTTGGCTTCTTGAAAGGAAGATTTTGCAGAGGACTTGATGTCGGTTACATGAATGAGGTGGTATCCAAATTCAGTTTCAACAACATCACTGATCTCGCCTTTTTTCATAGAGAAGGCAACATCTTCAAAAGGTTTCACCATGGCGCCACGGGCAAAGAAATCAAGATCTCCACCTTTGGCTGAAGAACCAGGGTCTTGAGAATTCTTTTTTGCCAAATCACCAAATAACTCAGGCGATTTCCTAAGCGTTACAAGAATTGCTTGAGCCTTTTCAAGCGCAATTTTTTTATCCGCAGCGCTAGCATCTTTTGCCGCTGAAATCAAAATATGACTCGCTCGTCGCTCTTCTTTGGCATTAAGTAAATTTTGATTCTGATCAAAATAGGTTTTTAAATCAGATTCAGTCACTGAGATGGTTTTTTCAACTGTAGAAAGATCCAGAACTACATACTCAATATCGACTGTCTCAGAGGTCTGATAATCCTTTGAATGCGCAGCGAAATAGTTTTTGATGTCTTCATCGCTTGGCTTAGCAGAGTCCAAATAATCGGAAGCAGAAAAAATAGCTACTTGAATTTCACGTTGCTGCAAAAAAGCATCAAGGGTTGTCATGGCTTGTGAAGTAGGAGAAAAGCTACTTGAACCCACACTGCCAATGACTTGTCTAACAGACAGGTCAGACCTGACACGGGACTCGAAAACTTCAGGTGTCATGCCCTGCGCACTTAGAAACGATTTGTATTTTTCAATATCAAAAGAACCATCTGGTTTTTTGAGTGAAGCAAACGAATCAACCTCACCTATAGCCTTGGCTAACTTCTGATCTGAAATTTTGATATTCAAATTAGCGGCACTTGCTTCCAAAACTTTTGAGCGAATAATTCTTTCAAGGGCCATGAATTTCATGGCAGGTGTGTCAAACATAGCCACATCCATTCCAGGCATGGATGCTGACATACGATCAACCTCCGCCTTATGCGCTTGATCCCACTCTGCAACTGAAATTTCACGTCCATCTACCAAGGCCGCTTTAGCGCTTGAGTTATTAAACCGCGAGTACCCGTCTACGCCAAAGAAAACAAAGGCGGGAAAAATCAAAATAATCAGCAGAATATGCATGATTTTTTTGTTGCGCTGGATATATTCGAACATAGATGGACTCTGATGGTAAGAAAGGCGAACCCAAGTTCGCCTTTAGAAAGATTGGTGGGTGCTGACGGGCTCGAACCGCCGACCTACGCCTTGTAAGGGCGCCGCTCTACCAACTGAGCTAAGCACCCAACCTTAGCACTTCAGTTTAAAGCATCTTTCAATGCTTTGCCGGCTCGAAATTTAGGAGCCTTAGAAGCCTTGATGGTGATAGATGCACCAGTAGCTGGGTTGCGACCATTGCGCTCTTCGCGATGTGAAACCTCAAAAGTTCCGAAACCAACCAAGGAAACAGCATCACCTTTTTTTAATGCTGAGGTAATGGTGTCTAAAGCAGATTCCAAGGCTCGCGTAGCAGCAGCTTTAGAAATATCGGCATCAGCCGCAATGTGTTCGATCAATTCAGTTTTATTCACAAAAGTCCCCTTGACATCAGGTGTGATTATTGGGTTAAGTTAAGCAGGATGGGTGCATGGAAATTGCCACGCATTCATATTCTAGTAGGTTTTATCTGAACGATTTATCACGAGAGTGAAGCTACATCTTGCTAAGAAAGCCTGCAATAGCAAGCCCAACGTCAGTACATGTCGCATTACCCCCCAAGTCAGGGGTGCGCGGACCATTGTTTTTGGGCTCCAAGCAAGCTTCGATGGCTGCAATCACTTTATCGTGAGCGTGTTTAAAACCTAAAAATTCAAGCATCATTGCAGCACTCCAAATTTGGCCAATAGGGTTGGCGATTCCTTTTCCTGCAATGTCAGGAGCTGAGCCGTGAACTGGCTCAAATAATGAGGGAAATGTCTTTGCAGGATTGATGTTTGCACTTGGTGCAATAGCGATGGTGCCTGTACATGCGGGACCAAGATCACTCAAGATATCGCCAAACAAATTACTGGCAACAACAACATCGAAAAAATCAGGGCGTTGTACAAAGTGGGCAGTCAAAATATCAATATGGAATTTATCCAAACGGACATGCGGAAAATTTTGTGACATTGCAAGGACGCGTTCGTCCCAATAGGGCATGGTGATGGCAATACCATTGGATTTTGTAGCACTGGTCAGGTGTTTTTTGGGCCGTGACGCCGCTAGCTCAAAAGCGAATTTCAAAACGCGATCGACCCCGACACGGGTCATCACAGTTTCTTGCATGACAATTTCTCGCGGTGTTCCTTCGAACATTCGGCCGCCAATGCTCGAATACTCACCCTCCGTGTTCTCTCGAACAATATACATATCAATCTCACCTGGACTTCTGGGTGATCCGTCAGGACGAACAACCGGTGCGATCACGCCAGGCATCAACTTGGCAGGTCGAAGATTGATGTATTGATCGAACTCCCGCCTGAACAATAAAAGGGAATTCCACAAAGAAATATGGTCTGGAATTTTTTCGGGCCAGCCGACAGCACCAAAGAAAATAGCATCGTGCCCCGTTAACAACTCCCGCCAGTT
>CALPPP020000130.1 GCA_943325485.2 Rickettsia typhi | reverse complement strand
TGGGCACAACCATGATGATTTCACCTACCCCCGCCACATGGGCAGGAATGGCGTTCATCAAGACACTGGAGGGATACGCCGCTTTACCGCCTGGCACATAAATGCCCACACGGTCGAGTGGTGTGACTTTTTGGCCCAGCAAGGTGCCATCGGCGTCGCGGTATTGCCAGCTCTCGCCCGAGGCTTTTTTCTGCGCCTCGTGGTAAGAGCGCACACGGGCAGCGGCATCTTGCAAAGCTTGTTGCTGCACGGGGGGCAAGCCCTCGAAGGCGGCTTTCAACTCGGCTTGGGTCAACTCCAGCGCCGCCATGCTGTCGGCTTGCAAACCGTCAAAACGTGCGGTGTACTCCAACACCGCCGCATCGCCACGGGTTTTCACATCGGCCAAGATATCGGCCACGCGCTGCTCGATGGCGGCATCGGTGTCGGCCGACCAATGCAAGCGCTGTTGAAACAAGGCTTCAAAGTCGGCTTGGGTGGTAGACAGGCGAAGCGGTTTGGCTTGCATGGGTTTTAAAAGCTTAGATTCAGGCTTTGGCGCGGGCGCTGATGGCCGCGTCAAACGTGTCGATCAACTGACGAATAGCCGTGGTTTTGAGCTTCATGGCCGCTTGGTTGACCACCAAGCGTGAACTGATGTCCATGATGCGCTCCACTTCCACCAAGTGATTGGCTTTCAAGGTGCTGCCGGTGGACACCAAATCCACGATGGCATCCGCCATGCCAGTGAGAGGGGCGAGTTCCATGCTGCCGTAGAGCTTGACCAAATCCACATGCACGCCTTTGCTGGCAAAGAAGTCCCGCGCAATCGCCACGTATTTGGTGGCCACACGCAGCCTAGCGCCTTGCTTGACGGCAGCCGCGTAATCAAAGCCCACGGGTACCGCGACACTCATGCGGCAGCGGGCAATTTGCAAATCCAAGGGCTGGTAAAGACCTGCGCTGCCGTGTTCAATGAGCGTGTCCAAACCGGCCACGCCCATGTCCGCGCCACCGTACTCCACATAGGTGGGCACATCGGAGGCGCGAACCAGCACCACACGCAAGCTGTCTTGGTTGGTGGGCAATATCAGCTTGCGCGACTTTTCGGGATCTTCCAACACCTCGATGCCGGCTGCTCTCAACAGCGGCAAGGTTTCGTCAAAGATGCGTCCTTTGGACAAGGCCATGGTAATGCTCATCGGCTTCTTTCGATGTCGGCGCCCAAGGCGCGCAGTTTGTCTTCCATGCGGTCATAGCCGCGGTCCAAATGATAGATGCGGTCCACCGTGGTTTGCCCTGAGGCCACCAAACCGGCAATCACCAAACTGGCCGAGGCGCGTAAATCGGTGGCCATGACGGTGGCACCAGAAAGCTTGGCTACACCTTCCACCATCGCTACCTTGCCGTCAATTTGAATATGTGCGCCCAAGCGCAGCAACTCGTTGACATGCATGAAGCGGTTTTCAAAAATGGTTTCTGTTACCTTGGCGCTGCCTTGCGATACCGCATTGAGCACCATGAACTGGGCTTGCATGTCGGTCGGAAAACCGGGGTACTCGGTGGTGCGAAAACTTTGCGCTTTCAGATGCGCAAAGGCGGGGCCAGGCGAGCGCACACGCAAGCCGCCCTCCACCGCCTCAATGCTGACACCTGCATCACGCAACTTGTCAATGACGGCCTCCAAATGGTCGCCTCGGGCGTGTTGCAACACCACATCGCCACCGGTGGCCGCCACCGCACATAAAAAGGTGCCTGCTTCAATGCGGTCAGCCACCACGCTGTGATGGGCGCCGTGCAGTGTGTCCACGCCTTGGATGTGGATGCGGCTGGTGCCGTGGCCTTCGATCTTGGCACCCATGGCAATCAACAGTTCGGCCAAATCCGGAATCTCAGGCTCTTGCGCGGCGTTTTCCAACACGGTTTCGCCCTCGGCCAAAGCTGCTGCCATGAGGAAGTTTTCGGTGCCGGTGACGGTGACCATGTCGGTGGCAATGCGAGCGCCTTTCAAGCGACTGCGACCGTCTTTTAACCGCGCCACCATATAGCCTTGCTCGACGTCGATTACCGCGCCCATGGCTTGCATGCCCTTGATGTGCTGATCGACGGGACGTGTGCCAATCGCACAACCGCCTGGCAACGACACCTTGGCATGGCCAAACCGCGCCAACAAAGGGCCCAGCGCCAGCACCGAGGCCCGCATGGTTTTGACCAACTCGTAGGGTGCTTCGGGGGTGTGTAAGGCACCAGCGTTGAGCACCATCTCACCCGCCTCGTTGCGCTCGGCGCTGACACCCATGTGCCGAATCAACTTGACCATGGTGGAGACATCTTGCAGCCGTGGCACATTGGCAAGCGTCAGCGTATCCGCTGTTAACAGTGCCGCGCACAGCTCTGGCAAGGCGGCGTTTTTCGCCCCTGCAATCGCCACCTCACCTTGCAAGGCTCGACCACCGCGAATCAGCAATTTGTCCATAGCGACTCAGGCCTTCAGGCCTGTGCCTTCCACTCGTCAGGGGTGAAGGTTTTCATCGACAAAGCGTGCACTTCGTCGTTGGCCATTTTGTCGCCCAAGGTGGCATACACCTTTTGGTGGCGCTGTATGGGGCGCAAGCCCTCAAAAGCACTGGTGACCACGGTGGCATACCAATGGCGTCCGTCGCCCTCTACATGCACATGCTCACAGGGCAAGCCTGCGCCAATCATGGTTTGGATTTGGTCTGCTGTCATACATCACCCCCGAATTTTGTAGCCTGTGCGCAGCAGGTGCAACGCCAAGGCAGCCACCAACACAAATGCGCCACCAACCAAGGACAGACTCAGCCAAGGCGAGACATCACTCACACCAAAAAAGCCGTAGCGAAAACCGTCGATCATGTAAAAAAATGGGTTCAGGTGGCTGACCTGCTGCCAAAACGGCGGCAGAGAATGGATGGAATAAAAAACGCCACTTAAAAACGTCATGGGCGTGATGAGGAAGTTTTGAAAGGAGGACATTTGGTCGAACTTGTCGGCCCACAAGCCTGCAATCAGCCCCAAGGTGCCCAACATCGCCGCACCCAACAGCGCAAACACCAAAATCCATACAGGCCACACCACAGTCAAGGGGGCGAACCATACCGTTACCAGCAACACGCCCAAGCCCACCGCCATGCCACGCACCACCGCCGCCAACACATAGGCAGCAAACCAGCTGACAGGCCCCAAGGGCGTGAGCAAAATAAACACCAAGTTGCCCATCATCTTGCTTTGCACCATCGAGGAAGAGCTGTTGGCAAAAGCGTTTTGCAACAGGCTCATCATCACCAAACCAGGTACCAAGAAAGCGGTGTAGCTGACACTGTCATAAACGGTGATGCGACCTTCGAGCAAATGGCCAAAAATCAGCATGTACAACAGCGCGGTGAGCACCGGCGCGGCAATGGTTTGAGCGCTGACTTTCCAAAAACGCAGCACTTCTTTGTAAAACAGCGCTTGCCAGCCAATCATGACGCAGCCCCCATGACATCCAAGAAAACGTCTTCCAAATCAGCCTTGCGGATTTCCACGTCTTGCGCCACCAAGCCCGCTTGGCGCACAGCAGAAAGGTAGTGCTCGATTTGGGCGGCATCGTGCGCGGGAAACTGCACAATGCGCCCCGTCACGCGGGCTTGTGAGGCCAACTCAGGGGGGAGTTGTTCGTCGATTTTGAAACGCAGCACATTGCTGGAGGCGTTTTTCAGCAAGGTGCTGGTGCTGTCCAAGGCCACCACTTTGCCATTTTTCAGCATGGCTATGCGGCCGCATAAAGCCTCAGCTTCTTCCAAATAATGGGTGGTGAGCAGCACCGTGTGGCCTTCACGGTTCAGACGCGCAATGAACTGCCACAGGGTTTGGCGCAACTCCACATCCACGCCGGCAGTGGGTTCATCAAGCACGATCACGGGAGGCTTGTGCACCAAGGCTTGCGCCACCAATACTCGCCGCTTCATGCCGCCTGAGAGTTGACGCATATTGTGGTGGGCCTTGTCGGCCAATCCCAAGCATTCCAGCAGTTCGTCCAACCATGCATCGTTGCCACTGACGCCAAAGTAGCCCGATTGAAACCGCAGCGCTTCACGCACAGTGAAGAAGGGGTCGAACACCAGTTCTTGAGGCACCACACCCAAGATTTTGCGCACCTGTGCGGATTGGGTTTTCACATCAAGGTCATGAACGCGGATGCTGCCGCTGGTGGCTTGCAACAAACCCGCCAAGATGCTGATAAGTGTGGTTTTACCCGCGCCGTTGGGACCGAGCAAGCCAAAAAATTCGCCTTGCTGAATATCAAAGCTCACGCTGTCAAGCGCATTGAACGTGCCACGTGAGCCGCTAAAGGTTTTGCAGACGGACTGAAAGGAAATGGCTGTCATAAGTGAAGCCTTAGATTCTAAGGCTTCGAGGATCAAGCCCCTCAAGCTTGGAGTTCAAGCAAATCTTGTACGCCGTAGACATGCGCCAAGGCCAAGGCCTTGGCAGGCAAGCCCGCGACTGTCAAGGCATGCTGATGGTGTGCGGCCTCACGCAGGCCTGTCAACAACACGGCCAAAGCAGAAGAATCAAAATGCCGCAATGCCGAGGCGTCGACCCGCAACGAGGGCTGGGTTCGCGCCAAGGTGCCCAACTGCTGCGCCACCGTCGCCGCTTGGGCATGGGTGAGTTGCGCGGGCAACTGAAAAACCGTGCTGTCGCTCACTTGCGGCTGTTCGATTTGTTGCGATCGGCCAAAGTAGCAATCAGGCCGTCCACGCCTTTGGCGTTGATTTCCTGTGCAAACTGGGTGCGGTAGTTATCAACCAACCACACACCCAATATATTAAAGTTATAGATCTT
>CALPPP020000129.1 GCA_943325485.2 Rickettsia typhi | reverse complement strand
GCGCGGGGACGCAAATCTTCCAAGCCCGAGCTGCCGTGGGCGCCATAGCTGACACCCACGCTGGCGCAACCGGCGTTGTTGGCCATGAGCAAATCGTGGGTGGTGTCGCCAATCATCAAGGTGCGCTCGGGTGTCACACCCAATTCGGCCATCAATTCATGCAACATGCGCGGATCGGGTTTGCCAGCGGTTTCATCAGCCGTGCGTGAAGCGTCAAAAATACCGCGCAACGCCACTTGGTGCAGGGCTTCATCCAAACCTTTGCGGCTTTTGCCTGTGGCCACCGCCAACAAATGCTGGCGCTCATGCAGTGCTTCAAGCAAAGGCAAGACGCCTTCAAACAAGGACAAATCGTTGTGGTGCAAGGCGTAGTGGTAGCGATAGCGCTCGCCAAGCTGGGGGTATTTTTCTTTGGGGACATCGGGTGCAGCATGGGCCAAGGCGGGCATTAGGGCCATGCCAATGACATATGCGGCTTGCGCATGGGTAGGTGTTTGCCCACCCACATCAGTCACCGCCGCTTGTATGCAACGAACAATGATTTGCGTGGAGTCATACAAGGTGCCATCCCAATCGAAGGCGATCAAGTCAAATTGGCGCGGGCGGTGGAGGTTGGACATGGTCAACAAACTGTTGTAATTCGGGCGGCAAATCGGCTTGCAAGGTCTGCGGTTTGCCCAAGCTGGGATGGATGAACTGTAACCGCCAAGCGTGCAAGAACATGCGCTTCAAGCCCTGCGCCGCCAATCGCTTGTTCAAGCTGAAGTCGCCGTATTTGTCGTCCCCCACGATGGGGTAGCCTTGGCTGGCCAAATGCACCCGAATTTGGTGGGTACGTCCTGTTTTGATGGTCACTTCCAACAAACTGAAGTCACCCACCAAACGTGCCACACGCACCAAAGTGATGGCACGTTGCGCACCGGGGTCTGTCAGCGCCGCGATGCGTACGCGGCGTTCGCCCTCACCCACACCGTCAGGCAACAGGTAGCGCTGAAGCGGCAAATCAATGACTTTTTTGTTGGATGGCCACTGCCCATGCACCAAGGCAAGGTAGGTTTTGCCGGTTTCGCGGTCACGGAACTGGTCCTGCAAGCGGGTGAGTGCGCTGCGTTTTTTGGCGACCAACAGCACGCCCGAGGTTTCGCGGTCTAAGCGATGGACCAACTCCAACATGCGTGCCGCGGGTCGGGCTTGGCGCAGTTGTTCGATCACCCCGAAACTCACGCCGCTGCCGCCATGCACCGCCACGCCCGCGGGTTTGTTGATGGCCAACATGTGGTCGTCTTCCATCAAAACAGGAAATTCCCGCCCTGGTACCGGCGGCGCATCAGCGTCGGGGGTGGCCACGCGAACTGGCGGCACCCGCACCACATCGCCGGTTTGGACACGGGTGTCAGCGCTGGCGCGGCCCTTGTTGACCCTCACCTCGCCGGTGCGAATGATGCGGTAGACATGGGTTTTGGGCACGCCCTTGAGGTGGCGAATCAGGAAGTTGTCCAAGCGTTGACCGGCCGATTCCTCGTCCACGGTCAGGGCCTGGACAGCTGGCGCGACAGGACTT
Source organism: Rickettsia typhi (assembly GCA_943325485.2). Lineage (GTDB taxonomy): Bacteria > Pseudomonadota > Gammaproteobacteria > Burkholderiales > Burkholderiaceae_C > Limnohabitans. The sequence goes on along the minus strand of CALPPP020000129.1, from coordinate 3,313 downwards.
ACTTCAGCGTCTATAATGTTCTTCACCAGTGCCAGGTTCTAAGTGCTTGATTTGAATAAGAGATTAGAGCACGTCCCACCAGCACTGAGAGGTCGATGCCCTTTGTGGCCGCCGGACGCCCAACCGCCCTTTGCGGTATGCCCTGCACCACAAGATGAGCCGATGCCTTGGAAAACCTTGAAACGAAATACCCCAGCTGCCGGTTTGCGTTAAACCGTCAGAGGATCACAGCGAGATAGATGAGCATGAATCTGGTGATGGTTTTGTTGAAATTTTGTCTGACCTGGCTGTTGCCAGCGCCAGCCATGAACGCTTCACAAGCCCGCACCCGCTTTCCCTCGAACCCACTGGTGCCCCAAGCCCAGCCTGTTCGTATTCGCATCACGCCCACCCCTCCCCCGCAGGAGCGTCGGCGCCGCTGATGCGCCGAATCCTGTAGCTGTCCGGTTTCCCGTTTCTTTTTCCAGCATTGGCTTGCGGCATCGTTGGTCCGACACGGACCTGTGTTGTTGTAATGCTATGAAAAGGAACGCATCATGAAACGGATGCTGATCAATGCCACCCAGGCCGAAGAGCGGCGCTTGGCTATCGTCGACGGACAAAAACTCCTCGACTACGAAATCGAAATTGAAGGGCGCGAACAGCGCAAAGGCAATATTTACAAGGCCGTGGTCACCCGCGTCGAACCTTCTCTTGAGGCTTGTTTCGTCGACTATGGTGAAGAACGTCACGGCTTTTTGCCTTTCAAAGAAATCTCCAAACAGTATTTCTCTGGCAATGTGTCGGCTTCCCAAGCCCGCATCCAAGATGTGATCAAAGAGGGTCAGGAAATGCTGATCCAAGTGGAAAAGGAAGAGCGCGGCAACAAAGGCGCGGCCCTCACCACGTTCATCTCGTTGGCCGGTCGCTATGTGGTGCTCATGCCCAACAACCCACGGGGCGGCGGTGTCAGCCGTCGCATCGAGGGCGACGACCGCGCAGAGCTCAAAGAAGCCATGGACCAGTTGGAATACCCCAATGGCATGTCCATCATTGCCCGCACCGCCGGCATTGGCCGCAGCGCCCCCGAGTTGCAATGGGACTTGAACTACCTGCTCAAACTGTGGGCAGCCATTGATGGTGCCAGTGGCGCCAAAGGTGCGTTCCTGATTTACCAAGAGTCGAGCTTGGTGATCCGCGCCATCCGCGACTACTTCAACAACGACATCGGCGACATCTTGATCGACACCGATGACATCTACGACCAAGCGCAGCAGTTCATGGCTCACGTCATGCCCGAGCATGCTGCCCGTGTGAAGCGTTACCGCGATGAAACCCCGCTGTTCTCGCGCTTTCAAATCGAGCACCAAATTGAATCGGCCTATGCCCGCACGGTCAACCTACCGTCTGGCGGCGCGATCGTGATTGACCACACCGAGGCCTTGGTGTCGGTCGACGTCAACTCGGCGCGTGCCATCAAAGGTGGCGATATCGAAGAAACCGCCACCCGCACCAACTTGGAAGCCGCCGATGAGGTCGCTCGCCAAATGCGCTTGCGCGACTTGGGTGGCCTGATCGTCATCGACTTTATCGATATGGACGAGTCGAAAAACCGCCGCGAAGTGGAAAACCGCTTGCGCGACGCCCTGCGCCAAGACCGTGCCCGTGTGCAGTTTGGCACCATCAGCAAATTCGGCTTGATGGAGATGAGTCGCCAACGACTGCGTCCCGCTTTGAGCGAAGGCGCTTCTATTCCCTGCCCTCGTTGCGGTGGCTCCGGCCATGTGCGCGACACCGAAAGTTCAGCACTGCAAATTTTGCGCATCATCCAAGAGGAGTCCATGAAGGACAACACGGCGGCGGTTCACGCCCAAGTACCCGTGGAAGTGGCTTCCTTTTTGTTGAACGAAAAACGCTCTGAAATTGCCAAGATCGAGTTACAGCAACGCACCAACGTGCTGCTCATCCCCAACAAAGGTTTGGAGACACCCAACTACAAGTTGGAACGCTTGAAGCACGACGACCCGCGTCTGGACAATATCCAAGCCAGCTACAAAATGGCCGAGGACATTGAAGACCCGACCGCCGTCACACGTCGCTCGCAAGAACCAACCAACAAGCAGTCCCCCGTTATCAAAGGCGTGTTGCCCGATTTGCCCGCACCCCATGCCGAACCGCGTGCAGCCAAGGCTGAGGCCGCCGCCCCGACTGCTGCGCCACGTCGCAGCGCCGCTGCTACCGCACCTGCGGAAAAAGGTTTTTTTGGATGGCTTAAAAACTTGTTCGGCGGTGACTCCACCAACGAACCAGCCAAACCTGCCACACAAGACAAACCCGCACGCTCAGGCGAGCGCCGCGAGGGTCGAAGCGGTGAAGGTCGTGGAGAGGGCCGCTCGAGCGACAACCGCCGCGGTGGTCAACGTCGTGGCGAACCACGCCGAGGCAGCAGCGAAGCACGCGAAGAGCGCCCCAGCGACAGCAAAACAGACAACCGCACCGAGCGTCCCGAAGGTGGACGCGGCCGTGGCCGAGGTGATCGCCCAGAAGGACGTCGTCGCCAAGAAGCTGGCGCAACAGAAACTCCCGCCAACACCATGGCAGGGGATGCGTCGATCAACCCAATCGAGACCGCTGATCGCGCACCGCGCGAAAAAACCGAAGGTCGGCGTGGTCGTGGGCGACGAGGCGAGCGCAGCAACCAGACCACCTCTGACGTACAAATGCCATTGGCAGAAGATGCGCTTGCCAACAATGCAAACGGTATCGAGCAGCAAACAGTGTCCGAGTCTTCGGCAACGGCCAGCGAAGGCGGCGAGCGCGTCAATGAGCGGCGTGATCGACGCAACCGTGACCGCTATGGCCGCGATCGTGCGCCACGTGCAGAAAAATCCGATGACGCAAACACGGCAAGTGTGGACAACGCTTGGTCGCCAGCAGCACCTGCGCCTGTCGCAGCGGCTGCAACGGCCACAGTTGCATCGCTGCACCGCATGCCCGCCATCACCTCCTACGAACTGCCCATCGGGCAGTTGCAGCAAGTTGCCTCAAGCAGCGGTTTGGAATGGGTGAACTCCAACCCTGAGCGCATCGCACAAGTAAAAGCGGCTATTGCAGCCGAACCCAAGCCCGTGCATGTTCCGCGTGAGCGTCCAGCACCCATCGTCATGGACGAAGGTCCTTTGGTGTTGGTAGAAACCAAGCGCGATTTGCGTCAAATGCACATGCCGTTTGACGACAGCCAACCAGCGGCTTAAAAGTGTGCGTTTTTCAAGCGCTGGCGGACAGCTTCCAACACGCCAGCGCTTGCGCTTGATCGCCTTTTTGTTCGGCCAGT
>CALPPP020000128.1 GCA_943325485.2 Rickettsia typhi | reverse complement strand
TCAACACGTCCGCGGCCACTTGTACTGCTTGAGCGGCTTGGTCAGGGCGGGTATGCAAACCCACGGCGAAAGCACCGGCGTGTTGGCTTGGCGAAAAATAGCTGTAAACGCTGTAGCTCAAGCCACGTTTTTCACGCACCTCATTGGTCAGGCGCGACACAAAACCACCGCCGCCCAAAACATAGTTGCCAAGCGTCAAGGCAAAGAAATCAGGGTGTTGGCGGGCAATGCCTGGCTGGCCGATGAAGACATGGGCTTGGGCAGATTCAAAGGGGATATTCAAATTGGCCGGTGCATTCAAAGGAGACACCTCGGCCACCTTGGGCAAGACAGGACAGGCAGTGTGGCGTGGCAAGCCGCTGAGCAACTGGTTCAACAAGCGCTCGGTTTGCGCACGGTTGACGGCGCCCACTATGCTGATCTTGGCTTGGCACAGCAACAGGTGGCGCGACACAAACTGCGCCATGGCAACGGTGTCGATGCGGCGCAAACTGGCCTCGTCCACTTCCGCGCCATAAGGATGCTGACCAAACACCGCTTGATTGAATGCCTTGGTCGCTTGTGTAGCCGGTTTGGTATTGGATTCGCGGATAGAGGCCACCCAACGCTCACGCTCGCTTTGCCAGACATCGCCAGGGAAACTGGGTGCGGCCAACTGTCTTGCAGCCAAAGCCACAGCGGCATCAAGCAACTCGGGGCGGGTGAGGCTGCGCAAAGAAAAACTCATGCGGTCAATGCCAGCATTGGCGTTGACCATGGCGCCCAAATCGGCCCATGCTTCCCCTAACTGGTTTTCATCCATGGCAGGCTGGCCTTGAGAAGCCTTGATGCCCTTGCCCATCATGCGGGCCGTCGCAACGGCCAAACCTGTTTGACCGGCAGGATCGCGACGGGCGCCCGCGTCAAATTCGATTTCCACATCCACCATGGGTATGCCGGGCGCTTCCACCAGATACACCTTTGCTCCAGTGGGCATGGTCCAGTGTTGAATAGGAATACCTGCCCATGCAGCCATGGGTAAAAGCCATATGGCCAGCCATGCAAAGCGTTTCATCGTGCGCCCTCCCCGTGGCGAGCACCAACGCTTGGTTTTCGCGGAAATGCCCGAGCGCCAGCTTGGGGCAACAAGGTCGCTACTGTTAAGGTGTCATCGCCAAAATATTTGGCAGCCACCGTTTGCACATGGGCGGGCGTGATGGTGTTCAAGCTCTCCATCAAGCGCTCTGCACTGTCCAAAGGCATGCCCTCAATCCAGCTGCCCCCCAACTCACGGGCTTGGTTGAAGATGGAGTCACGCTGGTAGACATTGGAAGCCATCCACTGCGCTTTGACGCGGCGCATCTCGGCTTCGCTCACACCTTCTTTGGCAATTTTGGTAATTTGGGCTCGCAAAGCCGCTTCGAGTTGCTCGGGGGTTTTGCCTTTGGCGGGTACCGCGTCGAGCATGAACACCTGAGGTCCACGGCCACTCATGGTGTTAGAGGCGCCTGCGCGGTCAGCCAAGCGGCCCTCGCCTTGCGCCAAAGCGCGGTCCAAGCGTGCACCGTTGTAACCATCCAAAACAGCAGCCAAAAGCGTCAGCGCCAGTGCATCGCGGTTGTCGTCAGTGGCTTCAAAGCCAGAGAAGTTAGGCACTTTCCACGACAAGGCGAGGTAGGCTTGGTCGGCAGGAGCCTTCACCAGCACACGGCGGGTGCCGGTTTGGACTGGCTCTTCACGGGGCTTGCGCGCAGGCACCACGCCTGGCGGAATTTGCCCATAGGTGGACTCAGCCAAACGTTTGACCTCGGTCACATCCACATCGCCCACCACCACGATGGCGGCATTGGCAGGCACATACCAGCGGCGGTAAAAGTCTCGGGCGTCTTGCGGTGTCATGGCGTCCAAGTCGTTCATCCAACCGATGACGGGGCGACGGTAAGGCGAGGCGACAAACTGGGTGGCGTAGAGTTGCTCGTACATCAACATGCGCGGCGAATCTTCGGTACGCATACGGCGTTCTTCTTTCACCACCTCAATCTCTTTGGTGAACTCAATGTCTGGCCACTGGTTGTTAGCAAAGCGATCGGCTTCCAGCGCCATTACCTCGGCCAAACGCTTGGCCGGAATTTGCTGGTAATAACCGGTGTAGTCCTTATTGGTGAATGCGTTTTCACGCCCACCCAATGCTGCCACGCGTCGAGAAAACTCGCCTTGCTTGACCTTGGCCGTGCCTTTGAAGAGCATGTGTTCCAAGACATGCGCAACGCCCGAGACACCATCCACCTCGTCCATGGAACCCACCCGCACCCACAGCATGTGCACCGCGGTGGGGGCACGTGGGTCCACTTTGACGATGAGCGTCATGCCATTTTTCAAAGTGAACTCTTGGGCCTCGGATGCGGTTTGTGCCAAGGCGGGACGCAGCGCCAGCAACAGCGCAAGACCCATGAGCCACCGATTGGCGTTGGGAGAAAGAGTTAGGAAGAAGGGTTTCATAGAATGGCTTTAACGCAAGCTCGCCCCATGGCGAGTAACTCCCCATTCTAGAAACCCTGGCCCCCATGTTCAGCCTGTTCAAAAGAAAGACCCCAGCGCCAACAGCCCTGCCCGACCAAGGGCCATCGGCATCGCAAGTCGCCGCCCAAACATGGTTGGGTCGTTTGCGCAGCAGCTTGCAACGCACGGGCAGCAGCATCACGAGTGTTTTTGGCGGCAAGGTCATTGACGATGCTTTATTCGAAGAGCTTGAGTCCGCATTGTTGATGGCCGATGCGGGTATGCCCGCCACCCAAGCTGTATTGCAAGCTTTGAAGTTACGCGTCAAAGCCAGTGGCAGCACCCAACCTCAGCAGGTGAAAGTGTTGCTGACCGAGGTTCTGACCGAGGTACTGCTGCCGCTGCAAGGCGAGTTGTCGCTGGCAACGCACAAACCCACGGTCATCATGGTGGCGGGGGTGAATGGCGCGGGCAAAACCACCACCATTGGCAAACTCACCCGCCATTTAAGCGATGCGAACTTAAGCGTTTTGCTGGCCGCTGCCGACACCTTTCGCGCCGCCGCCAAAGAACAGTTGCTGGTGTGGGCCGACCGCAATCAGGTTGACATCATCAGCCAAGACCAAGGCGACCCTGCTGCGGTGAGCTTTGACGCGGTTACCGCTGGCAAAGCCCGTGGGCGTGATGTGGTGCTGATCGACACCGCAGGACGTTTGCCAACCCAGTTGCATCTGATGGATGAGTTGAAAAAAATCCAGCGTGTCATTCAAAAAGCCGATGCCTCGTCGCCCCACGAAGTGCTGCTGGTGATCGACGGCAACACGGGGCAAAACGCCTTGGCGCAAGTCAAAGCGTTTGATGAAGCCCTGGGCCTCACCGGCTTGATCGTCACCAAACTCGACGGCACGGCCAAAGGGGGTGTTCTGGCGGCCATTGCCTTGTGGGCCAAGCAACGCTTGGGCCCAGATGACAAACCACTGAAGGTGTATTTCATCGGCATTGGCGAAAAGCTGGAAGACTTGCAGGCCTTCAATGCCCAAGAATTCGCCCAAGCACTCATCAACTGAATTTGCAGGAGAGCCCTATGGACAGCATGAATGACACCTTGGAAGACACCTTGCCCGAGCGGCGCATAGACCAACTGCTGGCCCACTACGGCGAAAGCCACCAGCATCCCGTGAATGAGCGCATCCACTTCATCGCCATTCCCCTCATCATGCTCAGCCTGATCGGCTTGATTTTTTGCATACACCCTTGGCTGGCCTATGCCTTCATGGCTGCCAGCATGGTGTATTACGCTCGCTTGTCGGGCGTGTTTCTGATGGCGATGGGCGTGTGGTCCATCCTGTTATTGGCCTTGGTCCACGCCATGGGCGATGTGCGTCTGCCACTGTGCGTGGCCATCTTTGTGGGCGCTTGGGTGTTGCAATTCATCGGCCACAAACTAGAGGGCAAAAAACCCTCTTTCTTTGAAGATGTGCAATACCTGTGGGTGGGGCCGCTGTTTGTGCTGCGTCCCTTGCTTCAAAAATTCGCCGTCTCTTGGTAAGGCTTGTCCCTTTGGTTGAACCTCATCCCGAGCTGATCGCACCCCTGCAACGCATGGGGCTGCTGCTACCCCATGAAGAGGTGACGTTCACACCTTTGACCGGCGGGGTTTCCTCGCTCATCGTGCGGGTGGACACACCCAGACAAAGTTTTTGCCTCAAGCGTGCCCTGCCGCAACTCAAAGTGGCGGTGCTGTGGGAAGCGCCAGTCAAGCGTAACCGCGATGAAGTGGCCTGGCTGCGCTTTGCGGCCCAGCATCTGCCGCAAGCCGTTCCTGCTTTGTTGGGTGAGGACGAAACCGACTGCGTGTTCGCCATGGCGTATTTGCCCCCTGAGCAACACCCTGTGTGGAAGCAGCAACTGCGAGATGGCGTGGTGAATGTCCATACCGCCGAGCAAGTGGCCCATTGTTTAGCGACCTGGCATGGGGCCAGCGCCCACAATGCTGCGCTGGCACAGACTTTTGACCACGATTCTGATTTCATCGCTATTCGCCTTGATCCTTATTTCAATGCCACTGCCTTGCGTCACCCTGATTGCGCTAAGGCTCTTCATGGTTTGGTGCAGCAAACCTTGGCACACAAACATGTCTTGGTGCATGGCGACGTCAGCCCCAAAAATATCTTGGTCGGCCCCCAAGGCCCGGTATTTTTGGATGCCGAATGCGCTTGGTACGGCGACCCCGCCTTTGACTTGGCTTTTGTGCTCAACCATTTATTGCTGAAATGCCTGTGGAAGCCAGCCCACCACCTCGCCTATTTGGACAGTTTTGATGCCTTGTTCCAAACCTATTTGAAAGCGGTCAACTGGGAAGACCCAACTGCCTTAGAGGCCCGCACCTGCGCCCTGCTGGCAGGCATGCTGCTGGC
>CALPPP020000127.1 GCA_943325485.2 Rickettsia typhi | reverse complement strand
TCAATGGGAAAAGAACCACGCAGACGCACCACATCAGCAGCGCTGTAACCCCGCTTGATGCCCTTCCAACGAGGGTTGGTTGCCCAGTCTTTTTCGAGGGCACTGATCTGTTGTTCGCGGCTTAATTGCTCTGTGATGTCTTGTGGCATTTGTCACTCCAAGTGGAAGTTATGAATAAAAGCGTTTCTAAGGGTTTATTCTATATCTTATATAAGAGTTAAATCGTCTCTTATGTCTTATACATGAAATAAATTTAACCATTAAAAAACATAAACTTATAAATAATATTTTGTATAGTGAAATATAAAGTCGCCATACCGAAAAAATAAACACATCAATTCCTCCAAAACGGGGTGAAAGCTAAAAAAATGGAGAAAACAACATCTTCATTGGGAAAAGCCACTATTTATACGAAAAAAAGGCTTTTTCTCCATTACGATAAGCACTGCCGACAAAAGCAATAAAGCTAGCGGCGTTTCACTCACTTCTAGAAGGAAAATGAAAATGGCAACTGCAAAGAAAGCAGCAAAAAAAACTGCTGCGAAAAAATCTCCCGCTAAAAAAGCCGCCGCTAAAAAACCTGTTGCAAAAAAAGCTCCAGCTAAAAAAGTAGCAGCGAAAAAAGCGCCCGCAAAAAAAGCACCCGCGAAAAAGCCAGTAGCTAAAAAAGCCCCTGCCAAAAAAGCAGTTGCTAAAAAAGCACCCGCAAAAAAAGCAGCAAAGAAAGTCGCAAAAAAGTCGCCCGCTAAAAAGCGTACGCCTAATGCCGCTTTCATGAAACCGCTGACACCCAGCGCGGCCTTGGCTGCAGTTGTAGGATCCACTCCTTTGGCTCGCACCGAAGTTGTCAGCAAATTGTGGACATACATCAAAAAGCACGCTTTGCAAGACAAAGTCAATAAGCGCAACATCAATGCAGATGACAAGCTCAAAGCCGTGTTTGGTAAATCGCAAGTCACCATGTTTGAACTTGCAAGCCTGATTGGCAAGCATTTGTCATAAGCTCGTCCAACCTAAAAAAGGGCCGCTTATGCGGCCCTTTTTTTTATTTAAAACCCTTACAACTTTGTGAAGGTAAATTCCCCTGGGGAAAGAATGGGGTCTACATTGATTTGTATGGTGTCATGAGGCCCAAATTGACCTTCAAGCAACATCTTAGACAGCGGATTTTCAATGCGCTGTTGTATTGCTCTCTTTAGTGGCCTAGCGCCAAAAACTGGGTCAAATCCCACTTTAGCCAACTCCTCCAAAGCTGCCACAGAGACGTCCATACCTAAGTCCATACGGGCAAGCCGGTCTGAAAGAACTTTCAATTGGAACTCTGCGATCTTGGCAATGTGTTTGGCATCAAGGGAATGGAAGACAACCGTTTCATCGATTCTATTTAAAAATTCTGGTCTAAAGTGGTTTTTTAACTCGTCCCACACAGCCTCCTTGATATCGAGGTAATCTGCGCCTGTCATTTTTTGTATCAATTGCGATCCAATGTTTGAAGTCATGGCTATGACCGCATTCTTAAAATCCACGGTGCGACCTTGACCATCGGTTAATCGCCCGTCGTCAAGAACCTGCAAAAGAATATTAAAAACATCTGGATGGGCTTTTTCAATTTCATCCATCAAGATCACTGAATAAGGTTTGCGCCGAACAATTTCAGTTAAGTAGCCTCCTTCTTCGTAACCCACATAGCCAGGTGGCGCGCCAATGAGTTTGCTCACCGAGTGCTTCTCCATGAATTCGCTCATATCGATGCGAACCAAATGATCCTCGCTGTCAAACAAGAACCCAGCGAGCGCCTTGCAAAGCTCTGTTTTACCGACGCCTGTGGGGCCTAAAAACAGAAATGAGCCTGTTGGTCGGGAAGGATCACTCAATCCTGCCCGACTGCGGCGAATGGCGTTGGATACCGCCACGATGGCTTCATCTTGTCCCACAACCCGTGCGTGAAGCCGCTCCTCCATCAGCAGCAATTTTTCCCGCTCGCCTTGCATTAACTTAGAGACAGGGATACCAGTCGAGCGAGCAACAACTTCAGCAATTTCTTCAGCACCCACTTGGGTCCTGAGAAGGCGCATAGCAGGGGCTTGTCCATCTGGAGCGTCGACTGCATTCGCTGCTTTCATACGCTTTTCCAATTCGGGCAATTTACCGTATTGAAGTTCGGCCACTTTGTTGAAGTCACCTTTGCGTTTGAGTTCTTCAATTTGAAAGCGGGTACGGTCAATTTCCTCTTTGATCACAGCGCCACCTTGCGCTTGCGCTTTTTCGGACTTCCAAACCTCCTCTAGGTCGGCATATTCTTTTTGAAGCTTGAGGATCTCTTCTTCAATGAGAGACATACGTTTTTGGGATGCATCGTCTTTTTCTTTGCGAACAGCCTCTCTTTCAATCTTCAATTGAATGAGTCGCCGCTCCAACTTGTCCATGATCTCAGGCTTGGAGTCGATTTCAATTTTGATTTTGGCGGCTGCCTCGTCTATTAAATCAATGGCTTTGTCTGGCAGAAAGCGGTCGGTGATGTAGCGATGCGAAAGTTCTGCTGCAGCAACAATGGCAGGATCGGTAATTTCCACACCATGATGTACTTCATATTTTTCTTGCAATCCACGCAAGATGGCAATGGTGGCTTCCACAGAAGGTTCACCCACAATGATTTTTTGAAAACGTCGCTCTAAGGCGGCATCTTTTTCGATGAAGCGACGGTATTCATCTAGGGTCGTCGCACCTACACAATGCAACTCACCCCTGGCCAAAGCAGGCTTGAGCATATTGCCTGCATCCATGGCGCCTTCAGCTTTGCCAGCACCCACCATGGTATGGATCTCATCGATGAAGACAATGGTTTGTCCTTCATCCTTGGCCAACTCATTCAAGACGCTTTTGAGTCGCTCTTCAAAATCACCCCTGAACTTAGCACCAGCCAAAAGGGATGCCATGTCCAAGGACAAAACACGCTTTCCCTTTAAAGAATCCGGGACCTCACCAGACACGATGCGCTGAGCAAGACCTTCAACAATCGCAGTCTTTCCAACGCCTGGCTCGCCAATAAGCACAGGGTTATTTTTACTGCGTCTTTGCAGGACTTGGATAGCTCTGCGAATTTCATCATCACGTCCAATGACCGGATCGAGCTTTCCCATTCTGGCTCGCTCAGTCAAGTCAAGTGTGTATTTTTTAAGCGCACCTCGCTGACTCTCTTCATCAGCAGACTTGACCGTTTCACCGCCTCTTAAAGACTCGACGGCTGTCCCCAAGTTTTGCCTGCTCAAGCCGTGCCTTCTGGAAAGCTGTCCCAAATCAGACTTTGAATCGGATAAGGCCAGCAAAAACATTTCGCTGGCTACGAATTGGTCTCCCCTTTTAAGGGATTCCTTTTCAGCAGACTGCATCAAAGTGATCAAATCACGCCCAACTTGAACTTGGTCTTGACCGTGAACTTCGGGTAACTTTGCAATTTCCTCTTCACTGTCCTTCAGAAGTCCAGCGATATTGACGCCTGAGCGCATCAACAAGGTACGCGGGCCATCGTCTTGGCGCAACATAGCGACCAATAGATGACATGGCTCGATATAAGCTTGATCTTTTGCAAGTGCAAGTGACTGCGCATCAGACAGCGCTTCTTGGAATTTGGTGGTTAGTTTGTCGAGCCGCATATTTATCCTTTGAGACCTAAGCCGTTTACTTCAGGTGAGGCGGTCGACAGAGAATTCAAGATGGACTAAAGGCCCTAACTCTGTGGTGAAGCATTGTTGGCCTCAATGCCCCATCTTGCCAAGGCTTGATCATCACTTATTCTGGCGTCTACCCAATGTGAGCCATTAGGCCCTGTTTCTTTCTTCCAAAATGGTGCTTGAGTTTTCAAATAGTCCATTAAAAATTCACATGCTTGAAAACTTTGACCTCGGTGGGCAGAGGTCACAGCAACCATCACGATTTGATCTAATGGATTTAAGATGCCTACCCTGTGTATTACTTTTGCAGAAATAATGTCGAATCTTGCTTTAGCCGCATTCAACATTTGGTCAATAGATTTTTCGGTCATCCCAGGGTAATGCTCCAACTCCAAAGTCGATACTTTGTCGCCGTCGTTTCTGTCCCTGACCGTACCGACAAAAACACATACGGCACCAACATCAGCCTTTGCCGAACGCAATGTCTGCACTTCTCGGCTTACATCAAAGTCTTCAGTTTGTATAAGCACTGAAAAAGTCATATCAGCCACCTGTTACAGGAGGAAAAAAGGCAACCTCACAGCCTTCTGACAACAAGGTATTGTCGTCACAGACCTCATGGTTAACAGCGACACGAATAGCCTTGCCAGAGGCCAAGGCCTGGTCATATTTGGGGTTTAAATGCATCAATTCAGCGCGCAACTGAGCCACGTTGAGCGCCAAAGTGTCGTGCTCTTGAACACTCAGGCCAAGTTGCTCTCTCAGGGATGAGAAAAATCTAAGCGTAACTTTCATGACATTAAATCTTTGAATGAAAGAAAATTGACCATGTCCCCAGGTGCAATGATGGTTGATGGCGGGTTATCAACCAAGCCATCAGCCCACACCGCAGAAGTCAGGACGCCGGAACTTTGGTTGTGAAACAAGTCCAATCCATCGTTTTGATTTCGCTTTACGCGTAAAAATTCTCTGCGCTTATCGGACTTTGGCAAAGCAAAATCTGCTCTGGTCAACGTAGGCTTGACTGTTAAATCCAGACATCCTTGAAGGGATAAAACAAAGGGTCTGACTAACAGCAAGAAAGTCACCAGGCTTGATACAGGGTTTCCTGGCAAGCCAATAAAGTGCGCCTGTTTATCTGGGTTAGATTGGTTTTTGACATGGCCGTAGGCAAAAGGTTTGCCAGGCTTGATCGACAAAGCCCAAAGATGAAGCTCCCCAAGGG